>NZ_CEVXFV010000010.1:0-102295 GCF_982396655.1 Cellulosilyticum sp.
CATTAAAGATTAAAAATGTTAGCCAGGTATTAAACAAATAAAAGTGTTTTTTGAAGGTGGTGTAAAAAAGTGAATATAGATAATCAGCAATTAGCAGAAATTATTGGAGGATTATACTACGGAGTTTACGAAGGAGAAGACAACATTGAAAGCTTCATAGAGTGGTTGGAAAATGGATGCCAAGAAGATGAAGAAGAGGAAGAATGTGAAATAGAAGGACAATTAAACTTATAAAATGACTTTTTGAAAATCTGGTCAAGCATAAGCTTCAGAAAGGAGAAAATATGCTAAGGAAACTATTAGATGAACTATTTAGTTTAAGTACAGAAGATATGTATAGTGTGTTGAATGAAGTGGAGGACAGCATTGCTAATGAGTACACAAGATAATATTGAAATGTGTAAGTATTACTTGCTTAAGCCTATTAGAAAAAAGTACAGATATGTACTAAAGAAGATGGAGGTAAGTCATGGAAGAAAGAGAAGAAGATAAAAGATGCTGGAAGTGTGAAAACCTAGATAAAGAATTTGGATGCAATTGTGATTTAACAGGAGATAATGTAATTCTTGATCTATCAGTAGAAGATACTTTTAATTGTGAAGGATTTTCAGAGATTGATGCGTACAATGAGTATATTTCAGAACTTGATAATAAGAAACGTGAAGCAATAGAATCAGGAGAAAGATTAGAATAAAATTTGCTTTTGAGAAGGTGAAGTATGCTAGATAAAGATATCAGAGCACTACTGTTACCAGAGTTAGAATTACACTTTAATAAGGTTATACAGGAAAAACAGATATATGACCATGGTACAGTTGTAGCTGATGTAGTTGGAATATGCGAAGACTACATGGTTGGATTTGAAATAAAATCAGATCATGATACATTCATGAGACTTACAAATCAGATTGAAAAGTACAGTAAAGCTTTTGATTATAACTACTTAGTTACTACAGACAAGCACATGAATGAGGGAATGGAATTTATACCTAATGAATGGGGCCTTATATGGATACACGATAATAGAATAATCGAATATAGGAGAGCTGTAAAAACTCCTAACGATTACTTTACAGTGTATAACATGTTTTGGTCGCAAGAGATTAAGGAAAAATTAAAGAAGGATGATATAAAAGGACGTAGCAAGTGTATGTTTAGACTATTTGATTTAGTTAAAGAAACATATAAGCAAGATGAAATAGAGGTATATCTTAGGACATGCTTGCTAAGTAGAAAAGGATGGAAGTAGTACAAATTAATATTTGAAAAGGAGAATAGAAATGGGAACATGGATTGATGTAAATGAAAAGTTACCAGGTGTTGAGAAAGAGGTTTTGATCATAACAGAAAGAGGAACAATTACAACAGCAATGTATGAAGACGGAACTATTGCAGAAGATGATAGTGAATGGTCATGGAATGATATTGAGTATACATATGCCGAAGAAACTGATACTTATTATATTCCTGAAGGATGGTGGGAGTACAGGCATTTTAATCCTGATGATATTTACAACAATGTTGTAGATGAAAAAGTAATAGCTTGGATGCCATTACCTGAAGAATATAAGAGATAAAATTGACTTTTTATCAACTAAAGAATAGGAGGAAAAGAGTGGGCCCTTAAATCTATAGATCTCCTATACACATATGAAAATATTAAGCTGCGGTGCTGGAATGCAAAGCACAGCATTAGCATTGATGTCATGTGCTAACAAGTTAATAACAGAAGGTAAATCAGTAGGATTCGATTTTACATATGAAGAGCAAGTACCTATATATGATGCAATTTTGTTTTGTGATTTAGGTCTTGAACCTAAATGGGTAGTAGATCAAGTAAATTTTATCAAAGAAGCTTGTGAATGGGCTGGAATACCTTTTTATATAATCGAGAGCAAATTATATGATGACTATCTTAATAACTTTGGAAATTCAAGAGTTGTTTCTATACCTTTTTGGTCTGTAGACGAGAACGGTAAAAAAGGAAAGATGATGAGAAATTGTACATTGGACTACAAGATAAATATAATGATTAAGTTTACAAGAATGAAATTGCTTGGATACAAAAAAGGACAAAGAACTAAACAAGAGGATATGAAAGCACACGAGATGCATCTTGGGTTTTCGATAGAGGAGAAGCACAGGTGCAAAGATAATCCGCACAAGATGTTTGTTAATAAGTTTCCTCTATGTGATATGAACCTAGAGAGAAAGGACAATTACGCATATATAAAAGATATATGGGGTTTAGAAACAAAGGCAAGTGCTTGTTGTTTTTGTCCGTTTCACAGGAATTATTTCTTCCAACACATTAAAGAACATCACAAAGAGGAGTATGATAAGACGGTTGAATTTGACGAGATGTTAGAAAGAGAGCAGCCTAATACAAAGATTAGGAGCAAGCTTTATATATCAAGGAGCAGGAAAAGAATAGCTGATCTTACACCGGAAGATTGTAATGATAAGGAGTGTTTTAAATATAATAATGAACTTGTATGGAATGGGTTTTAAGTTAATCAAAATGAATTTTGAACTGTTTCCATTTTGGAAGCAGTTCATGAAGGAGGTGGATGATGGAAGAAGATGATGTATTAGAGAAATGCTCAAAGCTTCTAAAGGCTTACAGGAAACTGGTTAAAAATAAGCCTAACATTGCTACACCTGAAGTTATGGAAAAGGTCACAGAAGCGTCTGAGACTTACATAGATATTTTAAAAGGCAAAGAGTTTGCTAAGCAAATGATAGGCAATGTTGTTTACCATATCATTGAACTTGAGACAGAAAGGACTTCAACATGAGAAAGCAATCAGGTAACCACAGCAGCAAGTATGCACTTAATCCGGAGCAGTTAGAAAAGGACCTGCAGGAGAAAGAGGATGACAGAAATGCTTTTAAGGATTTAGTAAGACATTTAGTGTTGCTGGATTCTAGCAAGATGGATTTAAGGTTTAAAGATTTGATGGATGTTGCTAGAGATTTGAAGAAAGAGTTTAATCTATAGTTACAAATAAGAATTTGTTTAAGTGGAGGTGAGTGCATGGAAAGAATAGGTGATACAGGAGGCATGGTTAAGCATGAGCAGTACGCATACTGTCCAAACGTACCTAACAGGGTTGTTATAAGAAGATATCACAATGATGAAACAGAAGAATATGATTTTGTAGATTTATCATTAAATGATTTGCATAATCTGATTAACATGATTGAATCTAAATAAAATCCAAATTTGGGAGTGTGTGAGAAGATGGGATATAAGAGAGAATATTGCTGTAGTAATTGTGGGTTGATATGGTTTCAAGATTATCAACCAGGAGGTACTATAGAATGTCCAGAGTGTAATAAGAATAATAGAACAGATGGAGGCATTTATGCTTGCGACACAATGGGATATGCTTATGCAGCTAAAGCAATTGAAATGGACTTGAAAGAAAGTAATAAGGAAATCCATTACGCTAAGGATCATCCTTATTACGACAAATAAAATCAGAGATTTAATAGGAGGTAACATGAACGAATATAAGAAATTAAAAAAGGCTTTAAGAAAGTATATTGATTTAAATGAGGAATTACTTCTAAAAGCACATGAAACAGGAAATTTTGAAGAATATGAAAAAAGAGAAAGAAGATTAAAAGCAGGTCTTAAATGCAGCGTAATTTTAGGAGAAGCAAAATAAAATATAAGTTTGGAGGAGAAAGTCATGAATAAGGAAGAGCAGTTAACAAATGCCATTATATTTGCAACTAATAAGCATAGTGGGCAACATGATAAAGCTGGTATGCCATATATTCTACATCCTTTAGCCGTTATGAATATGGTAAATACAATAGATGAAAAGATTGTAGCAGTGCTCCATGACGTAATTGAGGATACAGATGCTACAAAAGAGGATCTTCTATTAATTGGAATTGATAGAGATTTAATTAATGATGTTTTGATATTAAGTCATGACGGAGTGAATTATCAGAAGTACATTGAAAACATTAAGGCATATGAAAGTCAAGTTGCTATTAATGTAAAGATTGCAGATTTAACACATAACAGTGACTTAAATAGATTGAAGGATATTACACCAAAAGATAAGGCAAGATTAGAGAAATACAAAAAAGCTATTGAGTTTTTAAGACAATAAAATCTGATATTGAACTATCCGGTTGTTCCGGATGGTTCAGAAAGGTGGAAATCATGACACTTGAAGAATTAGAAAGAGCGAACAGTATTAAAGCTGAAATAGATACATTAAAGGCTGAAATAAGTGAACTTACATCAATAAAGAATAAGATAAGCATAAAGAAATTAATTGGGATTCCAGATAACAAAAGCTATAAGAATTTATATTGTTATGACAATATAGATAGCATAAAGAGCATGGTTGTTTTGTGGCCTGATGAAATAGTAGCTGTTATTGAATGTAAGTTTAAAAAGGTACGTAAGTTACAAGAGGAACTTGAATTGATTTAAATAAAATGATGTTTTGGAGGGATTCTAATGGAAGACATTAAATTTAGAGCATGGGATAGAGATATGCATGAAATGGTAAAAGTTGATGCAATCATATTTAAGTCAAATTGCCAGGATGTTAATGAAGAATATATATTAGATGAACATAATGATATTCGTTACTTAAAAGATATTGATATTATGCAGTATACAGGACTTAAAGATAAGAATGGTGTAGAAATATATGAAGGTGACATTGTACATGCAAAGATTACACATTACGATAACTGCAGTAGAAAAAAGATATGGAAAGTAGAAGAAATATATGGAGAAGTATGTTTTGAAGACCAAACATATAGTATAAAGTATGCTGATGAAGAAGGTGAAACATGGTTAAAACCTTTTATGTGGTTTATGGATGAGTGTGAGATAGAAGTATTTGGAAATATATATCATAACCCAGATTTAGTAAAAAATTAAGTTAGAAAGGATAAACTTATGTTAGCAAATGAACTAATTAAAAAATTACAAGAGCTAGTGGATGCTCATGGCAATGTACCTGTTTATTTTAGTAATGGGTATGTTGAAGAAGAAATAGAAATTGTAGAATATCGTACATATGAGATTTTAGAAGATGATATAAGGTTAGGTTAGATGGAGAGATTATAAAAAGGGAGGGTAAAGATGATTTTAGAAAAGAAATTTTATAAGAAAGTTGAACATTATTTATATAAGCATTATGAGGTGGCAGAGCAGCTGGAATTACAACAAGAGGACATTATACATGGTGTAAAGATGTTACATCTTGGTGAAGAAACTGGTGGAAGTATGAGTACTGGTAATGAAAGTAAAGTTGAAAGAGCAGCATTAAGCCTAATCGAATTAGCAGAAACAGAAGAAAGCAAATGGGTAAAAACTGTTGAAGATGTGGTAAGTGAGTTTGTAGATACAGAGTATGAAAGATTAATTGATCTAACATACAACAAACAAATACGTGTGGCTAAGATATTAAGATTGCTCAATATGGAAAAAAGTACATACTATGATAAAAGAAATGATGTTATTATACAGGTTGCATTAAGAGCAGCAGCAAATGGAATTATGTATAATAGGGTGAAAAAAGTAGGATAAAAAAAGTTGTGGAAAATAAGTCGTGGAAAATAAGTCGTGGAAAATAAGTCGTGGAAAAATAGTCGTGGAAAATAAGTAGGGGAATTTTTTAGGAAAAAGTGTGTTATTATTGTATTATACCAAAATAAGAAAAGGTAATTGTTATCTATCAAGAGAGATAGAGAAGTACACAGTGATTACATTACAGTAAAAGGCGATAGTTCAAATTAAAGAGCTATTGCCTTTTTATATGGGTAAAATTTTGGTAAGAGGTGTACAATTTTGTATCAGTGACTAAAGCAGGTGTGTACGTAATGATTTAACCCTAAAACTTGTTTAAGGAGCGAAATACAAATGTTAAAACCACCTATCCCAAGAATGGGAGGAAAATCAAAATTAAGAAAGACTATTATAGAAAGAATACCAGAGCATCAGTGTTATGTAGAACCGTTTTTTGGAGCAGGTTGGGTATTCTTTGGAAAAGAACCAAGTAAAGCAGAAGCGATTAATGATATAGATCAAGAGCTTATCAATATGTTCAAGATGATTAAATATCATGCACCTGAAATTGAAAGGCAGCTAGAATATGAGTTTTCAGGAAGAGATATATTTGAAGAGTATAAGCACTGTACTGTGGAGTACCTAACAGAGATTCAACGTGCAGTGCGTTTTTTATACTTAATTTCACAAAGCTTTGCGAGTAAAGGTTCAACATATGGCTATGGAACCAATAAAGGTCCAGCACCACATATTTTCTATAAGGGTGTATTAAAGGATGTAAAAGAAAGACTTAGAAATACTTATGTTGAAAATAAAAGCTTTGAGGATATTATCAAAAGATATGATAGGCCACATAGCTTTTTCTTTTGTGATCCACCATATTTTGAAACTACAGGTTATGGTAATGAGTTTGGCCAAAAGGAGCATTTATTATTAAGAGATACCTTAGCAAATATTCAAGGTAAGTTTATGGTTACAATAAATGACCATGAGCAAGTTAGAGAATGGTATAAAGATTTTCATATAGAAGAAGTAAATGTTCCTTATTCTGTATCGAGAGAAAAGAAAGCTAGAAAAGAATATGGTGAGTTAATTATTACGAATTATTAAGGGTAGTAGCAATCAAGCTATTACCTTTTGTTATTTAGAAGAAAGGGATGAGTGGTATAAATACAGTAGAGCCGATTAGGGACAAGACAATCATATTAAATATGGCAGATTATTTGAAAGAAAGAAATGAAAGAGATTATATCTTATTTTTGTTTGGCATATATAGTGGCTTACGTATTTCGGATATTCTTCCAATGCAAGTCAGAGATGTACGAGGGAAGGATTATATATATCTGAGAGAAATGAAAACAGATAAAGAAAAACGATTCCCTATAAACGATGAACTGAAGTCAGCACTCAAACCATATATAAAAAATAAACATGATTATGATTACTTGTTCCCACGAGTTAAAGGAACTGGTAAGACACCATATATTTCAAGACAAACAGTATGGAAAATACTAAATGAAGCAGCAGCTTATTTTGGATATACAGATAAAATAGGATGTCATACATTAAGAAAAACTTTTGGATATTGGTTGTACAAAGCAACATATGATGTAGTAGCTATACAAGAAATATTAAATCATAGTGACCCATCTATAACAAAAAGATACATAGGAGTAAATCAGGATTCAAAAGATGCATTAATGAAGGGATTGTCGTTCAAAAAGAGATATTAACATATTGAGAGTGTGTTAAGTAAAGTAGAGAAAAACATGAGTTTCTTCATTTAAGGGAATAAAAAAATATTTGGTTAACAGATTAGTAAGATAAGTCAACTAAAATAAAAGTGGATTAGAAGTGAAGAAAAGTTTTGATAATCAATATTTTAAGGGTAGGGGAGGGTGTACTAATGGTATGAAAGTAATAAAAAGGCATTTGTGCAATTTGTACATAGGAACCCAAAAAAGATGTCATTTCCGCTTTTTCATGTATACACGAGATACAATTTGAAGTCAAAGCTTGAAATGATTAATTAAAAAACTCCAACAAGTGAGTAAAGGAGTGAACGAGTGAAAAAAGTAAAAACGTTGAGTATCAATGGCTTAAGGTACTGTGACAGAGGGGAAGGCCTGCGGGTGCGTACAACCCCACCATTTTTCTAGGTATAGGGTTTTTTAGGGTTCTACTTCCTTCCGAAAAACAATCAAAAAACGGAAATGAGGTGAAATGATGTCTGGAAAGATTATGGATGGTGAAAAGCTAATTGTAAGTACAAAAGTTGTTGCAGATATGTTTGATGTAACGACACGAAGAGTTGGACAATTATGTGAGGAAGGTATTCTTACAAAAATAAAACAAGGTAGTTTTGAATTAGTGCCAACAGTTCGAGATTATATTCGATTCTTAAAGGCAAGAAATGATACTGTTAGTGAAACAACATCTGTGGCAGAAGAGTTTAATAAGGAGCATACATTGCTTGAAAAGGCAAAGCGAGAAAAAGCAGAGCTAGAAGTAGCACTTATGAAAGGTCAATGCCATGCATCAGAGGATGTAGAAAGAGAGATGACAAAAATGTTATCAGCGTTTAGGTCCAGAGTGCTTTCAATTCCTAGCAAAGTAGCACCTAAGGCAAGTGTTACAGATGATATAACAGCTATTGAAGCTATGTTGAGAGATGAAATTTATAACGCACTAAAAGAACTTAGCGAATATGATCCTAAGGTATTTAAGCATGAAACATATATAGATTTAAAGGGAGTGGTTGCTGATGGATAATCAACAAGCACTTTTTTCATTATTTGCTAAAATAGCAAAAGTAGTTGAACCACCCAAGAAGCTTACAGTAAGTGAATGGGCCGATGAATATAGACAACTATCTAAGGAAGCATCTGCCGAACCTGGTAAGTGGGTGACAGATAGAGCACCTTATCAACGTGAAATAATGGATGCCATTAGTGATCCACTGGTTGATACAGTTGTTGTAATGACAAGTGCCCAGATAGGAAAGACGGAATTGCTTTTGAATATAATTGGTTACTATGTACATTACGACCCGTCACCCATATTATTATTGCAACCTACACTTGAAATGGCAGAAGCTTTTTCAAAAGATAGACTAGCACCAATGATTCGAGACACATCTGTATTAAGTGAAAGAATTGGAGATGCAAAAGCTAGAAATAGTGGTAATACATTATTACATAAAACATTTCCAGGTGGTCACATTACAATGGCTGGTGCAAATTCACCATCTTCACTTGCAAGTAGACCTATACGAGCAGTATTAGCAGATGAGGTTGATAGGTATCCTGTTTCAGCAGGAACAGAAGGGGACCCGTTAATGTTAGCAACAAAACGTACAACAACCTTCTGGAACAAGAAAAAAGTATATGTATCTACACCAACAATTAAAGGTGCATCACGTATTGAAATGGAATATGAAGATAGCACGATGGAAGAGTGGCATGTGTACTGTCCATCATGTAAGGAATTACAGCCTTATGAATGGGGACGTATAAACTTTGATTCTATTACAATGACATGTAAACATTGTGGTACTCTTCATCAAGAGTACGAGTGGAAAGCAAGAAAAGGAAAGTGGATTGCACGTTTTCCTGAAAGAAAAAAACGAGGCTTTCACCTTAATGAAATGGCATCACCATGGAAAAGATGGTCTGAAATTATAGAGGACTTTAAAACAGCTAAGAAGTCTACGGAAACACTTAAAGTTTGGGTAAACACGGCGTTAGGCGAATCATGGGAGGAACGTGGGGATGGACAAGATGAAGAAGTACTCTTTGATAGAAGAGAAGAATATGGTTGTGAAGTACCAGAGGGTGTACTTGTTTTAACAGCTGGTATAGATACTCAAGACGACCGATTTGAAATAGAAGTGGTGGGATGGAATGAAGATGAAGAAAGTTGGGGAATTCAGTACAAAGTCATTTATGGTGACTTACATAGACCAGAGATATGGCAAGAACTAGATGAGTACCTAAAAACCGAGTTCCAATTTGAAGACGGTAGAAAGATAAGAATTTCTTGTGCTTGCCAAGATAGTGGTGGTCACTTTACTCAAGAAGTCTATAAGTTTACAAAACCAAGAGAAGTAAGAAGAATTTTTGCGATCAAAGGGAAAGGTGGCGAGAGCGTGCCTTTTGTAAGCACTGTAAGTAGAAATAATAGAGAAAAAGCAGCATTATTTACAATTGGAGTAGATGCAGGTAAGGAAACAATTATTTCTAACCTGAAAATAGAAAATGAAGGACCTGGTTATTGCCATTTTCCAAGTGAGTATGAAAAAGGTTATGGAATAGATTACTTTAAAGGAATTACATCAGAAAGTTTAGTAGTTAAAATGGTTAATGGTGTTGGAAAAGCAACATGGGTTAAAAAAAGTGGTGTAAGAAATGAGCCACTAGATGTAAGAAATTATGCAAGAGCAGCATTAAAAATACTTAATCCTAACTGGAAATCACTTAAAAGTAGGATGGCAGAAGGCACATATGTAGAAAAGCAAAGTGTAAAAAAGAAAAAAAGAAGAATATTAAGCAAAGGAATTGGTTAGATGTCAATATCACTTGAAACAGCAGAAAAACATTTGAATGTATGGCTTGAAGCAGAGCTTACAATAGCCACTGGACAATCTTATACATTGGCAACAACAAATGGAAGTAGAACACTAACAAGAGCAAATTTAACTGAAGTTAGAGATTCCATAGAGTATTGGAATAAAAAAGTATTGGAAGCAAAAGCAGCTTCTAAAAGTAGATCACGTACAAGAATATATAGAGCAGTACCAAGGGATGTGTAAATATGATTATTTGTGATAATTGTAAGTCAGAAGTGAGTACAGAACAATTAAAACATAGATTTGGTGACATAGAAGTAACGTATTTAGAGTGCAAGGGGTGTTGTTCAGAATATGTTATAACTGTAACGGATGAAGAGTTAAGATGTAACATTAAAAAAGCCGTTTGCCAAGAGCAATTCATTAGAAAAATAGCCAGTGAACAAAAGTGTAAAATAGATGCATTAAAAAAAGAATATGGCTTGAAAATTAGAGCAACAAACAAATTAAAAGTAAAAAGAAGATTAGAAAAAGAATTCAAGAAAGAAATACATATATTAGTTGAAGAGTATAAAAAACTATATAAGCTTGAAGTTGCTAAGTATGAGCAGCTTATAGAAGCAAATACAAAAAGAAATGATGAACTTAAAAAAATGTATGAGTAGGGATATATCGTGTAAAAGGGTATATCCCTAAAATTATGCAAGAAAGGAGAAAGTAGTGAATTTACTAGATAAAACCATAGCAGCAATTGCACCAGGTGTTGCATTAAAAAGAGTATGTTCAAGGCGAAAGTTAGAAGTACTTAATGGAACTGGATACGGCTATGGCAATTATGGGGCTAATAGCAGTAGAAAAGCACAAAGGCATTGGTTCTGGCATAGCAAAGGGCCAAAAGAAGACATTGACTTAAATGTAGATGAACTACGTCAAAAATCTAGGGATACATACTGTGGTGCACCAATTGCAACAAGTGCACTAAAAACAACACGAACAAATGTTGTTGGAAGTGGCTTAAAGCCAAGGCCCAATATTGATGCTGAATTCTTAGGCCTTACAGAAGAAGAAGCAGCAACATGGGAATGTAATACACTCAGAGAATTTAAACTTTGGGCAGAATCAACAAATTGTGACGCTGAAAGGATTAACAATTTCTATGAAATGCAACAATTGGTGTTTATGTCGTGGCTTATGAATGGTGATGTATTTGCGTTATTACCATTTTTCAAAAGGCCAAATAGCCCATATGATTTACGTGTGCAATTAATAGAAGCTGATAGAGTTTGTAATCCGATGGATTGTAGCTATCAAAACATTAATTCAGTAGTAGAAGGTGTAGAACGAAATGCAAGAGGAGAAATCGTAGCTTATCACATATGTAATGTACATCCTAAGTCTTTTTCAGAAACTAAAGAATGGCACAGGGTATTGGCATATGGCTCTAAGACAGGAAGAAGAAATGTCTTACATTGCATGATGCAAGAACGTATAGGTCAAAACAGAGGAGTTCCCTTACTTTCTCCTGTTATTGAAGCCATTAAGCAGTTAGGGCGCTATACGGATGCTGAACTTATGGCAGCTGTAATCAGTGGGATGTTTACCGTATTTATTGAAACGCCTTCTCCAGAACAAAAAATAGGCGAAGGTAATGAGCAGTACGAGGATGAAGATTTATCAAGTGAAATGTCACTAGGGAGTGGTGCAATTATTGCACTTAATGAAGGTGAGAAAGCTAACATGGCAAATCCAGGAAGGCCAAACACAGCTTTTGATGGTTTTGTATCAAGTTTATGTAGACAAATAGGTGCAGCTATTGAAATACCACCAGAGCTTCTCTTAAAACAATTCACAAACAGTTATTCAGCATCACGTGGAGCGTTGCTAGAAGCATGGAAGACATTTCGTATGTATAGAACATGGTTATCAAATGATTTCTGTCAGCCAATTTATGATGAATGGCTTGCAGAAGCAGTTGCAAAAGGAAGAATTTATGCACCAGGATTTTTCCAAGACCCATTAGTGCGCAAAGCTTATTCGATGTGTAGTTGGAATGGACCATCACAGGGACAACTTGATCCTGTAAAGGAAGCTAATGGTGCAAAGATACGAATTGAAGAAGGATTAAGTACAAGACAGCAAGAAGCAGTGGAGCTTAATGGAAGTGACTTCTTTGAAAATAATCGTCAACGAATAAGAGAAGAAATCGTAAGACAACAAATTCCAGGGTTAGGAATGAATATGGTACAAGTTGAGGAAGAAGAAAATGAAGAGAATTGATATAAAGGGTGACATTATTAGTAATGATATGGCATGGATTTACGATTGGTTAGAGCTAGAATATACGTCACCAGGTAAAATCAATCAAGCCTTAGAAGATGCACAAGGTGAGGATGTGGAATTTTTCATTAATTCACCAGGTGGTGATGTATGGGCTGGGTATGAGATTTTTAACAGCATTAGATTATATCAAGGGTGCACATTATCACATATTGTTGGACTAGCAGCTAGTTGTGGTTCATTTATACCACTTGCAAGTGACAAAGTAGTAGCTGAACAAATGGCAATGATGATGATACATGGTGCCAGTACATCTACAAGAGGGAATCAGCACAATCATGAACATACTAGAGACTTTTTAGATAAAGTTGATAGGACTATTGTACAAGCCTATACAACGAAAAGTGGAAAATCAGAGCAGGAGCTACTTGATTTAATGGCAAAAGAAACCTGGTTTACATCTTCAGAGATGTTAGAAATGGGCTTGATTGATGAAATTGTAGGAAACAATGGTTCTAAAATCAAGGTTTACAATTCGGCACAAGATGAAGCAAAAAAAGAAATTATAAATAAATTACTAAGCTTAGGTAGTGTTGAAAATGTAAAACAAGCATTATTAGAAAATAAAGGGTTGGGTCAAATTGTAACAAATACAATTAAAGATAAAGAAAAGGAGAATGAAACAATGAATAGTGTAGAAGACTTAAAAGCACAATATCCTGATTTATGTAATGAGCTAGAGCAGAAAGCAGTAGAAAATGAAAGAAAACGTATTCAAACAATTAATGCACTTACAAGACCAGGTGTAGAAGCACAAATTCAAGAAGGTATTGAAAATGGTCTTAATGCAGGGGAGGTTGCGATTAACATTCTTAATGCACAAACAGAAATCAATAAGGTACAAGGTAAAGCAATTCAAGAAGATGCTTTAGAAAGTGGTGTGAATAATATTAATTCTACGCCTGTACCACAAAATACAGATGAACAAGAAAAACAATCAGCCTTAGCAAATATGGCAAATATCATGAATGGGGGAAGAAGACAATGGGTAAATCATCACAAGTAATTGGAACAATGGTGCCTGACAATCTTATTGCGGATAACATTCATCCAATAGATACAGAAGCAGTAACAATTGCAGTAGGAGCAAAAACATTATTAAGAGGAACTTTAATTAATGCCACTGGTGACATGTGCACACTTAGTTCAGATGTACCAGTGGGTATTTTATGTGAGGATGTAGTTCAAGATCAATCAGAAACAACACAGGCATTAATGTATATTACAGGCTCATTTAGTGCTGATGAAATTAAAGTTGGAGAATCTGTTAACGTATCTGACTACAAAGTAGCACTTAAAAATTTAGGTATTTTTGTGAAATAAGGAGAGAAATTATGTTAAATATTTACGAAACACATTTTATGTTACAGGCAATTCAAGGTTATAATGAACCATTTACATTCTTAAGAGACACATTCTTCCCAAATGTAGAAACCTTTATGACAGAAAAGGCACTTGTTGATGTTGTCAAAGGTGGAAAAACAATGGCACCTCTTGTTGCACCATATGTTAATGGTTCCCTCGATAAGAGAAGCGGTTACCAAACAAGAGAGATTACAACGCCAAGAGTAGCGCCATTTAGAACGCTTACAGGTGATGATATTAAAAAACGTACACCAGGAGAAAGTCTTATCAGCGGGAAATCAGCGCAACAAAGAGCGCAAGAAATTCTTGCAAAGGATCTTGTTGATTTAGATAAGAAAATCATATATACAGAGGAGTACATGGCAGCTAAAGTACTTTTAGGTGCAAGTGTAGATATTGATGAAGTAGATGAATCTGGAAATGTAGCAGGTAAATTTAATATTGACTATGGATTTACAAATTTAGTTGAAGTTAAAAAAACTGAAAAGTGGAATTTACGACAACCATCTGTTGAAGATTCAACTAAAGAAGCAAGCACAGTTAATCCAATTAAAGTAATTGAAAAATGGATTGACGAATATGTGATTCAAAATTCATCAAATACACCTGATATTGTTGTTCTTGACCCTGATGCAGCAGAAGCATTTTCTAATAATACTTATGTAGATAAGATTTTACAAAGACGTGCACAAGCAGGTACAGTTCAAGAACCTACATACAAAGGAAAAGGCGCTACATTCATAGGTAGATTTACAAAGTATAACCTTGAAGTATACTCTTACTCAAATCTTGTAGACCAAGGAACAGGAACAGCTACACAATTACTTCCAAGTGGTACAGTAATTATTGGACCAAGTGGTCAAGGAACCATGAACTATGGTGCAGTAACTCAACTTGAGCAAGACAAAGGTTGGTTGACTTATGAAGAAAAACGTGTGCCACTCTACACAGTAAATCAACAGTCACAAGTTGAAATATTAAAACTTACATCAAGACCATTGCCATCGCCAAATGATGTAGATTCTTTTGTGGTTGCAACAGGTGTATGTTAGAATTTGAAAAGCAATTAGAAGCCGATTTGCAGACATTTTGTATGGGAGAATTTGCAGAGCAACATGTTATTAATGGTGAATTAGTAGCATGTTGCCTGATGGCTTCAGAAAAAGATAATGATGTTAACATTCAAAATAAAAAAGGTGTCATAACATCTTATCTAAGTATAGGCATACCAACAGTAGCAATAGAAAAAATATCACCAGGTGGTGTGATGGAAGTAGATGCAACATTATTTTATGTAGTAGAGTACTCATCTAGTTGTGGTATGTCTTATATAGATTTATCACAGCCTATAGGTAAATTTGATAAATCTATAAATATTCAAGAGCTTACAACACAAAAGGTTAACGGTATCAAAAAAGAACAATGGCAAGAGGTGTATAGTTGTGAAGCATACATTCGTCACATTAGCTCAGAAGAAATTGCACAATTCAATACAACACTTAATAGAGAGACTTTATTCATAAAAATGCACTACTTAGATACGCTAACAAGCAAAATGAGAATTATGTATAAAGATAAATCTTATAATATTATTTCTATCAATAACATAGAAGAAAAAAATGTATTTTTAGATGTAATATGCGAAAGGTGTGATTAAATTTGATTGAAATAGAAGGATTGAATGAGGTGATGAACCTTATAGATAAGATGGGGAATAACGCAGAGCAGGTGCAAAACAAGATTGTAAATGCACAAGCTGAAATATTATTAGATACGATGAAAAATACAATCAATGTAGATACAGGGAGAACACGAGATAGCTTAAAAGCATCTGGTGTATTAACTAAAGATGGTGAAAAATATAAGCTTGTAGGCGCTTATAAAAGCAACAGGGCACATGTTGTACGTATTTTAGAACGTGGATGTGCTTCATGGAAAGGGAAGAAATACCCGTTTCTGAGACCATCATTTTACAAATGTAAGCAAGAAATGATTGAGAAAACAAAAGAAATAATAGAGCAGGAGCTTAGAAAGTGAAACAAATAGCAGCGTTAATTGATGTAGCCCTGGAAAGTCTTAAATTAGATGTGACCAGGGCATATAATCCAAATCCAAGTACAGATCCATATATTGTATATAATTGCATTACTAAGAGTCCTAATCTTTTTGGCAGCAATGCTGAAAAGACCAGGACTTTTTATATTGATGTAGATATTTATACCCAAGACGCAACGCTTATAGATGATGTTGCAGAGGAAGTTGAGAAGAAACTTAAAGAACATGGATTTAAATTTTTACCAAGTGGTGATTTGATGATTGAGGATGATATAACACCTACGGTATATCATGTACCACTTGAGTTTTCATACGAAAAGAGGATGTATAATGGCAGATAGTGTTATTACAGGTTTAAGGGATTTAGTGTATTGTGTAATGAAAGATGATGCACAAGAAATTTATAATGCAGAAGTGAAGAAGTTTCCAGATGCAATTTTATGTAAAATTTCACCAAGTGCAAGTAGCGAAAAATTATATGCAAACAACAGGTTGAAAAAAGTATCAAACCGAATGAATGAGTTCAACATTGAGCTAGGATTTGCAAATATGACAGATGAAATTGAAGCAGATTTATTTGGACATGAAAGAGACCTTAATTTTGGTGGTGTTATCAAAAGAGACACGGATGTTCCACCATTTGTTGCGATTGGTGGAGTAGGAACATGTGATGATGGAGAAGAAAAATTCTTTTGGCTTACAAAAATTTCTTTTGTCGAACCAGATGATTCAGCACAAACAGATTCAAATAAAACAAATTATCAGACACCAACTATAAAGGGAAGTGGTTGTGCACGTATGCGAGATGGTGTGTGGAAACATTCGGTTATGACAAGTGATGAAAATTTTACAAAAGAGAAGCAAGAAAAATATTTTGAAAAGCCATATGAATTACAGGAGAATCCAAGTAAATTACAGGAGGTGTAAAAAGTGGAGTTAGTATTAAAAGATAAAAAGGTACTTGAAAAAATTACTTTTCTAGAACATGAAAAAGAAAAAATCTTTGAAAATGCAATACTAGATTGTAGAGAAGTCAACGAACAAGAAGCTACAAGATTATCTGAAATTGATAAAAATGTAGCTTTTTTAAATGCACATATTGAAAAAACTTACGTATGTACACATTTAAATGGATTAATTTACAAAGAGTTCTTTGAGAAGTCAAATAAACTTGTAGGTGAAATTGATAAAGATTCATTAAATGAATTAATTGATTTTGTATGCAAAGTTTATGGTAACAAGTTTTCAATTGATGACTTCTTACAAGGAATTGAGTTAGATAAAGTATTGTCGACAATAGTATCTGTCTTTAATGAAACAGGTGCAATGATTGTGAAAGACAAACAAAACATAGATAACTCATTACAAAAGGGTGGTAAAGCATCCCCTCAATGATGAACCCCTGGAAGATAGCATAAAGAGGATATTTATATCCTTAATGACAAAAGAGCTTTTACCAGGGGCAAAGAAGTTATCACTTAGCGAGATTTATGCTATGGATATACCTTATTATTTGCAGTTGGTAGATTTTTATCACAACAATTATCAAAAGACAAATCAAGTTGTGATAGATCTAGTAGGGATATAGGGGAAGAGAAATATATAAAAAGCATCTATTTTTAACGAATAGGTGCTTTTTTAATTAAATTTAAGGGAGTGAGCAGATGGCAGCTAATGAAGAAGTTGTAGGAATGGTTGTCAAACTTGCATCCGAATCTACAGATTTTCAAAATCAAATGAATACACTTAATAGGCAGATGAGAGTGCTACAGAGTGATTACAAAGCAACAGTATCAGCTTCTAAGGATTTTGATAATACACTAGATGGCAATAAAGCAAAGATAGAGTATCTATCAAAAGCGATTGAAACACAAGCTTCTATTGTAGAAGCACATTCAAGTAGAGTGGAAAAGACGAATGCAAAATTAAGTGATTTAGCACAGGCACAATCCACATTAAAAGAAAAGTTGGATGCAGCAAAATCTAGTTATCAAGATATCGTTGCAAGTCAGGGTGAAGAGTCAGAAGCAGCTCAAAAGCTTAAAGAAGAATTAAAAGACTTACAATCGGAGTATGACAAAGGTAATACAAAGATTAATAACACCGTTAAGACGTTAGATAATCAAACAATTAATGTTAACAAAGCAAAAGAAAAGCTTAATGTATATAACAATGAATTAAGTGATACAAAAGAAAAACTTGAACAATTATCTAACCAAGGTTCTACAAGTAGTAGTGTTTTTGATGCAATGAAAGAAAAAATGAAGGATACAGCGAGTAACACAAAAATACTAGGTGTATCATTGACTGATTTGGTTGGCGGATTTAATGGTGGAGAAGTTGCCAGTGTTGCCTTAGGAACAGCATTAGGAACGTTGGCAAGTGCGGGAATAGATATTGCTATACAAGCTTTTGTAAAACTAATAGCTTCAGTAGGTGAATTTATGGCAAGTGCAGTAGAAGTTGGTGCAACTTTTGAAGCACAAATGTCAAAAGTAAAAGCAATAAGTGGTGCAACAGAAGGTGATATGAGTAAGCTTACAAATGTAGCACGTGAATTTGGTTCATCAACACAATATAGTGCAACAGAAGCAGCACAAGCTTTAGAATATATGAGTTTGGCAGGATGGAATGCACAGCAAAGCAGTGAAGCTTTAGGTGGTGTACTTGACTTAGCAGCAGCATCTGCAATGGAATTATCAAAGGCATCAGATGTTGTTACAGACTACTTAACAGCCTTTAACTTAGAAGCGGATCAAGCAGGGCATTTAGCAGACGTAATGGCCTATGCAATGTCGCATAGTAATACAAGCACAGAGCAACTTGCTGAAGCCTATAAGAATTGTGCAAGTACTGCAGCTACATTTGGAATGTCGCTTGAAGAGACTACTGCATGGCTTGGGAAAATGGCTGATAGTGGATTAAAAGCAGGAGAAGCAGGAACAACTTTAAATGCAATTCTTGCTAGAATTTATGGTCAAAATGATAATGCTGTTGGTGCACTTAAAGAATATAACATTGCTATTTTTGATGCTATGGGCAACGCAAGAGAATTTACAGATATTATGGAAGATATGCAAGTGGCTATGTCTAACATGACAGATGAACAAAAAGATTTATTTATGAAATCAGTAGCTGGTACAAACCAATTATCAGGTTTTGCGATTATGTGCAATACAGCAACTTCAGAGGTAGACAAATTGGCCAATGCAATGGCAAATTCAGCAGGTACAGCATCTAAAATGGCACAAACTATGAATGATAATGTGGCAGGTCTTAAGACTTCTATTGATTCTAAGTTATCAGATATAAAAATTAGTCTATATAATAACATTGAGCCTATTCTAAAAGCTATATTATCCATGGTAAATACAATTTTAAATGGATTAACACAGTTTTTAGAACCAATAACTAGTTTGAGCAATGCTATAGGAGCACCGCTTGCAACAGTAATTAGCTCTATTATGAGGATTATAGAACTTCTGCAAAATACATTAATACCTCTTTTTTCAGGCCCAATATCTCTTATTACATCAGTTATTAGAACGATTGGTACTGGGCTACAAAACATTTATAGCATCATAGATACAATATGTTCAGGCATAGAGAGCTTTGTAGAACCAGTTGTTAATGCATTAAAAAATATTGGACATGGTATTGAAAATGTTTTTTCATCATTAAGTAACTTTGCAGATTTTGTAACAAAAATTATTGAAACGATTAATGTATTTATTGAGCAATTAGTAAGTAAATGGGGGGACTTAGTAGGTGTTATCACAAGTGCAGCACAGTTTGATATGAGTGGACTTGTAACACATTTCAATAGTTTAAAGAATACATTTTCGGATATGTCAGGAGCAATGAAATCTGTTTGGAATGGTAGTGTGAAAGATATTAATTCAATGACAAGTGAATTAGAGAGTAACACAAAACAATCGTTCAGTAATATAGCAGATGCATGTGGATTGGGTGCAAGTCATGTGTTTAGTAGTTTTGAAGAAATGTATAGTAATATTCAAAAACTTGATAATGATACATTTGGCCAACTTAAAGAAAATGCAAATGAGTATTTTAATGAATATGAACTAAAAATGAAAGTTTTAGACCAATATGAATCTGATACATTACAAGAACGTATGAAAAAATGGGAAGAGTCCCACAAGAGCATGGAAGGCTCTATGAACTACTATATTCAAAAAGCAGAATACCAGGCAAAACAAGAAGAAAGGTTGGCAAGAGAAACTTCTAGTAAACGTGAGCAAATCGAAACATCTTATACAAGTAAACTTGAAAAAGAATTACAAACTAGAAGTGATTCATTAAATAATTATGCAAATAAAGCATATCAAATGGATTATACATCATTTGCAGAGAACGAAGAAAAGAAAACAAAAAAGGTACAAGAAGAAGTGGAAAAACGCAATAAACTAGGTAATAGCTCGGGTGTTGGAAGTATTCTGTCTGGTCTTATAAAAAGCTATGCAGTAGGCACACAGTTTCACTCTGGTGGACTGGCCATTGTGGGAGATGATGCCAATGGACATGGTGAGCTAGTTAACATGAGAGCTGGCAGTCAAGTACATAGAAACGAAGAATCAAAAAGCATGTTGAAAGCAGCAAATAAAGACATTGAAGTATTATTAGCAGCAACACTAAATGAAATTAGATCACTTAAGCAACAGCAAACACAAACATATTATAGAGAGATAGCTGAAATGGGTCTTATTTAGAAAGGTGGTGTAAAATGTCAGTAGTTACAAAACAAATACCTTTTAGCGAAATATTACGTTATTCTTATGGATATATTTGTCCGTATAGTAATTATGAAAAATATTGGAGATGGCAAAAAGATAATGCTGAACTAAGGATGGATACTGGATCTAGCGGAAGGTTGATAAAAACAGTTTTTGCTATACCAGAAGAGTACAAATATTTTAAGACAAGACTATATGTCAATATTTCACAAACTATATATGTGGAAACATTAAAAGAACCGCTTACAAATGTTGAAAATAAAGAAAATAATGTAGTATATAATAATGAAGGATGGTTTTTGAGTGTAGGGGACACATTACAAACAAGTAAAAATAGCAATCTTGCAGTCACAGAATTACCATATAACGCAAATGGCTATCAGATAGCATTAAAGTCTTATTATAGTGGGAATACATTCAACATAAATGATAGTTATTTAGAAGTTGATGTAGTAGAACCGAAGGCAATAAACTTTGAAGTGACTGGTACGAGTATTGATGAAATTATTACGTGTACATGGTGTAATGAAGATGTAGCAAATTGGAAAATTGAAGTCATTAAAGATAATCAAGTTGTATGTATAAAAACTGGTACCGATGAGGAAATATCAACTTTTAAACAAGGTGATTTAAAGGTTACTGGAAATGTCGTTTTTAAACTTACTGTATATAATGAAGTGTATAGCAATAGCTATGAAAAAGAAATTGAGTTAACAGGCACACATGTAAAATTATTTGCAATTGAACCCTCTATTACACCACAAAAACTATATGAACCGATTATAATCAAAGTTTCAGGTGAAAATATGAGTGAAGTACTTATTGAGTGCACACAAAATAATGTTGTTAAATATTCAAAAATGATACAAGGAAACAATCTAAAAGATATTACAACAACAGTACTTGCATATACATTCACAAGTGGAAGTGTAGCAATTAAAGTAACAGCAAATTATAAGGGAACTTATTACTCTAATACAACAACACAAACTGTTAAATTTACAGCATATGGACCACCTAACACACCTGTTTTAGAATATCAGCAAGAGTATGCTACACCTTGTCCAGTTATTTCATGGCATTTAGATCCTGAGCAAATTCAATTTGAAGTTGTTTTAAATGGTACAGTTGTACAAAATGCATATTCAAGCAAAATACATCAATATGCATGTATAGATTTACAAAATAATACCTATAACACTATTAAAGTGCGCATAAAAAATGCTTATAATGAATGGTCAGAATATGCAACAGCAACATTTCTTGTCCAGTTTGCAGAACTGAATGAGCCAGTTGTAAGTACATATGTTGATATGCAAAAAGCGTGTATTACAATTATTTTTTCAAGTGAAGAACAAGAATTATTTTTAAAGCATGCCATATATCGTAAAAAGCAAAATGAAACAACATGGCAAAAAATAAAAGATAATTTACCATATGCATCTAAATATAGTGATTATGGTTGCAGTAGTAATGTTGTTTATGAGTATAAAGTGAGAGCTATTTCAACACTTGGAACATTTAAAGATAGCGATATTATACAAGGAAAAGTATTGTTTGAGGGTCGTGTATTAAGTGTTCCAGGAACAGATACACATATTACTTTAACAAACTTTGAAACAATACAAGATTCATTAGCAGAGATTACATTCAATAGCAGTAGTTCATATCTTGCAATTTGTGGCTTATCAGTTCCTAAGCAGGTAAAGACAAGAGACAGGTATAAAACATTTGCATGTAGATGTTGTTGTGAAACACAAGCGGAATATGAACAATTTTTAGCATTAGAAGATGAAGAGATTCTATTGTATAGGGATGGAAAAGGTGAAGCTTTTTATTGTACGATCCAAATAACAAGTACAATAGATTCGATGAATTACTACAAGTACATTAATTTTGTGGTAACAGAGACTTATTATTCGGGGGTGGAATATGATAAGCCAGTCTATTTTGGATATTCTAAGCGAGAGTGGTAGAAAGAATTGGTTTACATTTCAGCTCTTAGATAAAAATGAACATGTAAAAATAGAAAAACTGGAGTGCGTAGAGAGTTTCTCAATTACATACTCCAGTTTTAGTGATATAAGAAGTACAGCAAGTTTTAATATATCTGAAGAACCTAGCATTTGTTATACAGGGGATATGATCAAGGTAACGCTTCATACATATGTAAGAAATACCTATTTATCTATTCCACTTGGTGTATTTGTACTGGAAAAAGGCAGTGGTGAGAAGAATGGTAATACAACAAGTATATTAACAGATACAGCAACGGTTAGTGGTTACTCAAAGTTGAATTTATATAAATATGATAAGTTCCAAGATGACTATGAAATAAATAACGGTACTACTATTTATGATGAAATAATACGTTTGTTAAATACACAAAATGTAAAAATCCCAGCATCATCTAAACAATTAAGAAATAATAAGGTTTTTGAAATGAATACAACAAAACTTGAAGCAATTAATTACTTATTAGATGCGTTAGGATATACTTCATTAGGAGTTGATGGTGATGGCTATTTTACAGCAGCACCTTATGTCTTACCACAAGACAAAGAAATAACTTTTGAATTTACAGATGAAGTGAACCAAATTACATTAGAGCAATTTCAATATACGATTAACACCTCTGAAGTATATAACATATTCACTGGCTATAATTCAGAGCTTGGCTTGAAATATACCTATGTGAACGATCGTGCAGATAGTGCTATTAGTACCACTAACTGGTTTAATCGTTGCGATGAGCCAGAAGAATTTCAAGAAGTAAGCAATGCTATAGAACTGCAATCAAAAGTCAAAGAAAAAGCAGCACGCAGCTCTCAAAAATATTGCACAGTAACCTTTAAATCGTTATTAATTCCACCGCTTAATGATTTAGAAGCAGTACTGTTTAAGAATCAAAAAATAAATATGAAAGCCGAGTGGACAGGCTTCTCAATTAATTCAAATGAACCGTATATGCAACACACAATAAGGCAGGTGATGTATTTGTGATCAGTATGTATGAGAAAATCTTAAAAAAAGTAAAAATAGAGTTAAAGCAATTTTCATCTACCTATGCAACAGTTACACAAATTAAGCCATTAATGGTAGTAATGCCATACTCAAATACACCAATAGCAGCACAAAAATTTCAACATGTGAGTGTCGGCCTAGGTGATACTGTAAGTATAAAAAAAATAAATGGTAATTATATTGTAGAAGGAGTGATTTCATGAATATAGATGGGAGCATCATGTTGCCGGTCAGTTGTATACTTGAAAAAAATCTTCCTGAAAAGATAATAGGAAATCAGTGGTACATAACAGTAAAAAATAAAAATGATACAGTAGGCAAGTTGTGGGTGCCAAATAGTGACGGATTGCCTGTTTGTATGTGTGATTCACCAGTAATAGATTTAATAAAAGATCAAATCAATGTTTTAGAAGATAGTCCTAATTTTACAGGAAGCCCTAAGATACAGGGGCAACAAATAGCCGTCAAAGATACAATAGTTGAAATTTGGAGCGGAAACATTGTAAATGGTACTATAACATTATCTGAAAAAATAACTAACTTTAATAGAATTGACCTACACACACAACCAGCTGGAGGTTATGGTTACACAGCGTATAGTTTTGACAGGGGGCAACATGGATGGAAATTACAAACAAACACAAAGTATGCAATACCTATAGCTACAGGTAAGGGATTAGACATTGTATTTTCTGATGATGGTATGAGTGCTACAGTATCTAATAATACAGGTATTTTAAGACGTATCTTTGCATTTAAAAAGGGGTAATTAATTGTGATAATTTATGCGGAATTAAACGAAAACAAAGTGATTATGAGTTATGCTAGTAACAAAGACTTAATTAGAAAGATAGAGATAGAAACAGACATTGATCTAAACACTATTGATATTGTGGAAAATTATAAACTAGAAGATGGAAAGCTCATAGAACTAACTGACGAAGAAAAAGAAGCTAATAAAATAGATATTTGTCCAGGTAAAACAGTAGAAGAACGTCTATTGGAAGCAGAAATAGAAAATAAAAAATTAAAGCAGCATCAAGAATTTATTGAGGAATGCTTAATGGAAATGGCACAAATTGTTTATAGTTAAAATGCATAAAAGGATGGTAAATACATATGGCAAAGTTGTTCGCACAAAAAATTATCTTAGGGAAAATAACATTTGAGGATGTACCAACAAAACTGAAAGAAGAAGTGGCAAAAATTCTTATAGAAGAATGTGATATGCCTGAGCTTGTTACAAATAAAGAATATCTTCCTAAAGAAGAAGCTGTACAAAAATAATAAAAGAATAATTTGAAACTACATAAGTCATAAGAAAGCACCTTTAAGAACGAAAAAGGTGTTATTTTTATGCCTTTTGTACACAAAAATAACCCAAAAGATTACTAAATACATTATTAATCACCTGTTAGAAGGCATTAATCACTAAAAGGGTGAAAAAGGGTTCTTTTATGTTCACATAGATTATTTTAGATTATTAATATTAATTAGGAGGTTTTATTCATGGAGGTATTTGAAATTATAGTGACGACTTTGGGTGGTGGTACAGCTATCTTGGCATCTGTAAAAGGTGCTATAAAATATGCGACTACTCGAATGGAAATCTACAAAGAACAAGCTCGTCAAGAACGAGAAGAAGATCGTAAAGAGCGAGCTGAACATAACGAGAGATTGTTGGCTCAAATTGATAAGCGAGATGAAACCAATCAAACCTTACTTAAGACTAATATGGAGTTAGCAGAAGGTTATCGCATCTTAGCTAATGAACATAGTGTAAAGATTAATCGTGTTGAAAACACAGTGCTTGTTATGGATGAAAAACTTAACACTTTATTAGAAAGAGAGAAAGAGTAAAATATGGCAACTAAAGATGAAGTACAAAGATGTATAGAACTAGTGAGTGTAGCTGCTCAAAGGAATTATTCAAGTAGTAAGGTTTTACCGAGTATCATTGTGGCACAAGCTTGTCTTGAAAGCGGATACCTCACAAGTGAATTGGCAACTAAGGCAAATAATTGTTTTGGTATTAAATGGGCAGCTTACAAAACACCTAGAAAGCATAGTTACAAAGGTATAGATTGGTCAGTGTTTAATTCCATAGAAGAATGTGTCATACAACATGGGGTTTACTATAATAGTAAGCCTCATTTTTATGCTGAACTAATAGGTGAGACAGATTTAAATAAGGCATTAGATGCTTTAGATAAATCACCATATTGTGCAGATGTAGGATATAAAGAAAAGCTATTAAAAATTATTAATCAATATGATTTAACTAGATTTGATAATACAAAAGGAGAACATAAAAGCATGAAAATACTTATTGATCCAGGGCATAGAAATAACCTAAGTGACTGCGGAGCTGTAGGAAATGGCTTAAAAGAAAGTGAGTTAGCTTTAAGTATATCTAAATTACTTAAAGTAGAGCTTGAAGCGTGTGGCCAAACCTGTTATTTGACTAGAAGCACTGAAAATGAAGCGATTAGCGTAAGTGATAGACCTAAAAAAGCAAAAGAATTAGGAGCAGATTTGCTTATTAGTGTACATATTAATTCAGCTGGACCAGCAGCAGAAGGGATTGAGGTATTATATAAAACTCAAAAGGCTTTAGCTGAGAAAGTATGTAATGGAATGGTAGCTAAAACTGGTGCAAGAAACAGAGGGGCTAAGCAACGTACAGATTTAGGTGTGCTAAATGGCTTTGACAAATCTATTTTATTAGAATGTGGTTTTATCTCTAATGCTAAGGAGGCTAAATTAATGAACACAAAAGAATATCAAAAGAAATTAGTTAAAGGGATTGTGAAGGGGGTAGCTGAAGAGTTTGGCTTTTCTAATTTAGTTAATCATGATCCATTAGTAACTCAAGACTATGCTTTAATTACTGCAGTTAATGAAATTATTGCAAGTGGTGTAAATATTAATGCTGCATCCTGGAATGATGTTAATAAAATTAATTTAAAATATGTACCAGGGCTATTAAATAAGTTAGGTGGATTAAATAAGCTTGTGACAGATGGTGTAATTAGTTCAACTGAAATTTGGGAAAATGGAACATATACTGTAAATCATGTAAGAAGTTTATTGATTAAATATGCAAATAGATTAGGGTAGGCTTGGGCTTACCCTTTAGTTTTATCAAAATAAGAGAATGAGGTAAAAAGAGTATGTACGAGTTATTAAATATTGAAATAAAAGATGGTAAACAGTTAGTAAGTGCTAGGGAGTTACATGCATTCTTAGGTGTAACAGAAAGGTTCCAGCAATGGTTTGATAAAAGGGTGAAGAAATACGAGTTTGTAGAAAACATGGATTTTACAAGTGTGAAGACCTTTACGGTTGTAAATAATGGAGCTAAAAAAGAATTACAAGACTATGCAATAAGCATTGAAATGGCAAAAGAATTATCTATGATACAAGATAATGCAAAAGGTAAAGCAGCAAGGAAGTATTTTATACAGTGTGAAAAACTAGCAACATCTTTAAATGGTTATTATATGGATCATATTAAGGAACTTGCCACAAGACTAGATCGCACAGAAAAACTCATAGGACTTAGATGCAAGCAGAAGTTTGATTATGGCAGATACATAAAAAATAAGATGTGTATTCATAAGGCTAATAGTGCATATGAAAATGTTAAGATGGTATTGTTTGCTGAGCTAGGAGTAAGCAAGTGGGAAGATATTGATTACTCGCTAGATGTGATTATGAAAATTGATGAAGTACTAGAAGTATTAAAATTGGATAGGCAGATGTCGTTATTAGGGTAGGGCGAAAGCTTTACCCTTTTATTTTTTTGTGTAAGAAAAGGCGAATTTGTTTATAGAGAGGTATTGAAATACTGATTTTATAGATGATAAAAGAATTAGATAAGTACTTTTAGGGAATAATATTGAAAAATTCAATGATATTTGTATAATAAAAGTATACCTAGAATGGAAGGGAGGAGGAATATGAGTAAGGTAGTATATATGTATATATATACAGGCAAGCAAGAATTGCCAAATGATGAAAATATATTAACCTCCGATAATAAACAGCTTGTAGGTTTAGAGGCACAAAGATATAAAGGAATTCAGAGGCAAGAGATTGAACAAAAGTATTTATTAAGACCATATGAAGTAGAACAAGGAAGTTTTATACACTTCATAGATTACAGTGAACAATATAACTGTATGATTAGAGATATTGAATTTATGCATCAGCTAACGGATACAGAAATGCAAGACTTAAATAGTTGTATATATTCAAAGAAAAAAAATGAGATATTACAATTTATTGATGAGCAGAGATATGAGTACAGTAATGATGTTAGAAAAATTTCTTTTACTTATTTAGGTGGGCAAAGTAAAGTTTTGAACATTGAAGTTAGTGAAAGTGGTGTTATAAGTTTCAGTAGTGATAATATCAGTGAAGTAAAAAAGATATTCAACTCAAAGCTTATAGAGGCATTCTTCGGCATCAGGACTTGTGAGGTGGATAGATGAATAATATGCAACGAGTAAAATATATCTCAACTCAAATAATTCAATTTATAATATTTTATTATGGTACAAGGATTTTTTTGGCAGAAGAGGCTTGGAGAAATGACAAATTAAAAGAGATGTCTTTCTTTTTAATTATTGGTGTTATATATACAACTATTGGGGTTTGCTTTTATTCATTTGCAGCACCAATAAAAGCAAAAGTTTTTCAGAAAAATAAGCAATATAAAGGAGAAGATACTAATTTTTCAGTTAAAGGTAGGACAAAGACACCTGAACATGAAAGAACAATAGAGTTTAAAATAGAAATTGTAAGACAATATTCAATATGGGGATACTGGGTACTAAAATTACTGAAAAATATCGACTTCTTTATTGAGGTAGAGCCTCTAAGTGATAATATTAACATCCAAGTAATAGATGGGAATAATATTAGATCTATAACGCAAACACCAAAAGGATTTGCTTTTAACGTAGGAGAGTATATACAAGAACTTTTACAAAATACTGACAGTTGTAGTGTGTCTAAGTCAATTTATTATAAGATAGTAGAAAGTAGTACTATATATAGTGTAGATGAACAGATAGTAGTAAAGGCACAACTATCACATCGAGGCTTTATTACAAATATAGTAAAGATATTTACTAAAGTTGAATTAGAGGAACATCATGTCAAATTTATACGGAGCTAGGAGTAGAGTATGGCGAAAGAATATGTAAGAATTAAATTATTTGAGTTAAGTGATATCACTAGAATCGAGGACTTACCTCCTATCTTAGAGTTGAACTATAATAAAGAATTAACATATTTAGAAGGATTTAATTTAAGTCCAAGGGATAAAACATTAATTAATAAATGGAGAAAAGAAGGTAATACGTTTAATGTTTGTAGCTACCAGGAAAATACAGACATACCAGAAATTAAATACATAGTATGTAATGCTTTTATGGAGACAAGTATTTCAAGAGCACAGTCTATTATAGATGGTACGGTCTTACCAAGAGATAATAGGGTGAATGCGGCAGAGTATCCAGCTATATTTTTTGAAAAGGATAGAAAGGTGTACTGTGCAATTAGATGCTCCGCACATTTAGATACAAAGTTGAAATCAGCTCTCATGGGAGGGGGACGAGGACAAGATGAACTAAATGAGCGTTGGGGAAAAGTGAAAATAGATGATATATTTCAATATAAATTTACCAGTGACTTTTATTATTGGATGTTTGCCAATATAAGTAACTCATATAGCTACCATAATAAGCTAATATGTATTAATGATGCTAAGTATATAAATAATATTTCTGATAGAGGTGAGAGTAGTTACTCCAGTAAAGGACCTGCATTACAACAAGATATTATACCAAAGACAGGTTTAGGTACGGCAGCTATTGTAGACTCATTAGGTGTTGCTATAGAGGTAGAGGATGAAGCTAACCTGGAGATACGACTCGAAAATAATGGGGTTTGTTATATAAATAAGAATTTATCATCAGTTATAAAAAATGGTAAGGTTGAAATGGTAGATGATTATTGGACAGAAATTATTTTAAAAGTATATTGTGAAATAATTCCAGGCTTAGCAAGTGGATTTAATGAAGATATAAGGACAGATAAATGGAACATTGGTGTTCAAAATCAATATATGTGTCAATGGGCATTAGAGGTAATTGAAGATTTATGTATTCAAAATAGGATAGATATTGAACAAATTAAAAGTCTAAAGTACTTTAAATAAAAATATCATTTGTAGGTAACATCTATATAGAAACAGATTATAAAATTACATTATGTAAAAATTAGGTTTTCAATGCTAACTTAAGTATATTTTGTGATAGTTTTAATATTTTAGATGTAAAATACCAAACTGTTTCTATATACTAAAATAATAGTTTTAGTAGGACCAGGCATAAAAGCTTGGTCTTATTTTTCTGTTTAAAAATATCGTTTTAGATGGATCAAGTGAAGATGTTAGAATTACAGAGCTAGGGGAATGATCCTCTAGCTTATTTTTTTATAAAAATAGACAAATGTAAAAAAATGTCATATAATATACATTGTAAACTATCAAAGTCCCCCAAAATATATTGATAGTTTATATATTCCAAACAAGCAACGTAGTAAAAGGCTAGAGTATAAACTCTGGTCTTTTTAATTTTGTATACAAAGGAATAAAAAGGACGTTAAATATTGTTGACATCATACACAAAATAGAATATCATTTTGTTGAATCCCATAGGGATTCGTAGTATCTTTTGGGGGATACTCAAAAAAATAGAGTTTTTATATTTTAGAGGAAAAGAAGTTAGGATATAGTGTCCTAGCTTCTTTTTTGGCAAAAAAATAATGACCAGAGCCGAAGCCCTAGCCAATACGACAAATAACAGAACATGGTGGTAACAATTACCACTTGCAAGCCCTTAAAACTTGCTAAAGTTATTATAGCACAATTTGGTAGGTAATAACTACTATTTTTAGTATGACCAGTGAGTTGATTACTGGTCTTTTTTTGTTTTTATCCACGATACGGTTTAAAAATTGGAACAAAGACTTGTATGCTTATAAATTTTATTAAACTAAATGCAAAACCTATGTCTTTTTTATTTAAACAAATTATGATAATATAAAATAGATTTTATATTATAGGAGGAATTAAGATGAAAAAAGGAATTACATTTTTATTGGTTGTAGTGATGCTTTGTAGTAATTTATTTGCTCATAGTGGTAGAACAGATAGTAACGGAGGGCATAAGGATAATAAAAATGTGAGTGGCTTAGGTTCGTATCATTATCACTGTGGAGGGTACCCAGCACATTTACATGATAATGGAGTGTGTCCATACGATGAAGTTACTTATATAAACTCAGCATCAAAAGAAAAAACTACATATACTGAAAAGAAAGTAGGTTTTACGATTAATAATAAAAATAGTACTATTGATGCTATTAATGTTAATGGTACAAATTTAATAGAACTTAGAACACTTTGTGATCAGCTAGGAATAACAATAGTAGAATATGATTCAGAGTTAAAAAGTATTAAATGTATTAAAGGAACTGATGAATTTATATTACAAATTGATAGCAAAAACATGTGGAAAAATGGCGAGCTAATATTAATAGATGTACCACCAGTAGCGTATAAAGGTAGAACTATGGTACCTGTAAGAGTAGTTGCCGAAGCAATTGGAAAGTCAGTTACATATGACTCAAGTACAGGTAATATAGTGATTAAGTAGCCTGTATAAAAATATAATAATTTGTTTTAAACAGAGTGCTAGAATGTTAGCATTCTGTTTCTTATATTTAAATTTAACCACAATATAGTCTAAAAGTGTCCAAATTCATCATGGACAAAAATTGGACACTTTTTAATACTATATTAAAGGATTTTAAGTTAACTTAACTATAGTAAAGCTAACAAAAGCGTTGAGTTTACACATATTTACATTGCACATCTAATCATTATCCATTTACACCACACGTTGAGACTGTCGTTAAGTTAAGTAAATAAGATTTAGTTATATCGAGGCTTAGAGCGTTTTTTCGTTCTAAGCCTCGATGTATTTTTGGGCAAACTAATGTAATGAAATTTTTTTAGGGAAAATTACTTGAAAAGAACATATAGTTAATTGTAAGGACGAACAAACCAAAAGACTAAGCAGAAAGCTTACTCGTAAGCTGTAAACCAACATTGCTAACTTTTGTATGCATGAGGTAGAAGGGGAGAGGATGCAAGGATGTAGAGGCCAGATGGTTTCAAAGGTGCTTATATGGCTAGAAATAAAAAGTATATGATATGGCTTTAAAATCAGATGTGAGCGTTTTGGGTACCAAATCATGAGAAACGCAAAGCATATGGCCTCCCAACCATTTGCATTTTTAGCTGTTTGGAAGTATTTAAAGAATAAGGAAGCTTAAAGTCCTCTAAATAATTGGGAGGCTATTTAGAAGGCATTAAGTGGAGAGAGGATTTAAATAACGAAGATGAGCTAAAGGTTCGGAGGGAAAAAGTCATAGTGTCACAAAATGTCCAAGGCATAGGTCTTGGATGTTTTGTGTAAATTATTATTGAATATAAACAATGAATAAAATTATTTTAGTATTTACAAAATATAGAATAATTAATTCTAAAATATAGTAAAAAAGTAGAAAATGAATCATATAATTTATTGGAAGATATAATTAATATATAAAAATGTAAAAAATGTATAAAAGTGCTAAAATTATATTGAAAAATGTCGACCGATACCATAAAATAAAACTGAATTTTAGTTTAAAAATTTTATGGAGGAATATATGGTATTTGGGAAGATTGAAAAAAGCAAGAAGGTAGCGACACTTTTAGTAGGCTCACTGGTAGTGAGTAGTACAGTGCCTTCTTTTGGAAATGTTGTTGAGGTGAAAGCAAACAAGGAGATCAACCTCATCAAACAGGATGACGTATTACGTTCAATGAACTATACAACAGGTGGGGCTGTGGATATAGTTAAACCAGAGAAGGATAAAACTTATACATATGATTTTAAAGCAACAGCACAAGAAGTTATTGTACCAGCTACGTATGATAAAACTAATCCTATTGAAACATTGGTTTCACCAGATGGATTAATGACAATCAATGGAAATGGTAAAATGTACAATCACAATAGTGCACATGGTCTTGTTGTTTATGATGGGAATAGCTTTGAAGTAAAGGTGGCGGGTAATGCAATCATTACTTTTGACCTTTGTAGTTATTCTAAAGATGGGACCATTACAGGAGATGTAGATGCAGAAGACGGAATGTTATCCAAAGCTTACATTAACTTAAAAGGGGAGAAAGATGGAGAAAAGGTATCCTTTAAATATTCAGGTGAAGCCACAACATTAACATTTACGATTAATGGTAATGGATATTTACATGGACTTACAGTAGAAAACACTTCTGAAACATTAGATATGGTAACTTGGGCACAAAAAGACTTTAAAATTGGTATTGGCGAAGCTAAGTTAGATGTGACAGGGGCGCTTACAGATGCAGATTTAGCAGAAGTGACAGCAGAAGACGGTGATGTTTATTATGCTTTAAGTGAAAAAGCTTATGTAAGTGTAGACTTAAAGGATAAAGCGCTGCGTCCAACATCCTTAACGAATTATAGTCCAGAGGTGGTGGAATCTTTAGCAGTAGATGGCAATGGGGATGTTGTTGTTACATTTAAAGATCAAACAACTTATCCATATACATATACGATTAAAGTGCAAGATAAAAGCAAGTATAAAACACCAGAGGCAGCAGATACTTATACATATGCCTTTACGGGAAGTGTGATTCCAAGTGAATTTACGTCATCTCATCGTATTGAAAAGTCATATACAGTAGATGATGGGATTGTAACAATTGGAAAAGGTGAAGGAGCTAAAGCACCTTATTGGCACGGGAGTGGACATGGTCTGGCATTATATGGCGATAATTATATTGATGTAAAAGTAGCTGGTGATGCAGTGATTAGTTTTGCAAGATGTCAATATAGTAGTCCAGCAACACTTACTGTTTCAAATTTAGCAGAAGGCGCTGAAGGCACATTCGACTATAATGAGATGCAAGGTGCATGTAACAGCACAATGACATACACTTATACAGGTGAAGCCACAACATTAAGATTTACATTAGAGGCAAAAGATACTGTATATTTACATGGTATGACTGTGAAAAATACAGGTGCTGTAATGGACTCAGAAATTGTAAATCCACAGCTGGCAATGCCTTATGTTAAAACAGATAACTTATCAGTAGTCGCAAGAGGACACCGTTTGTTATTTGCACATGAAGAGGCTTCAGCTACAATCACTTCATTAAATAACGTGGGCTACTATTTATTTGAAGCATATGAAGGTGCAGCAACAATTGAAGTAGATATTAAAATTTCTAGTATCGGTTCATCAAGCAGCCAAGGTATACTTGTGGGGATGTTTGAAGATGCTGAAGAAATTATAAGCATTGCAACAGTAGGGATCCGTGGTGGCGGAAAGATTAGAAATATTTATAATAAACAAGGTACACAGTTACCAGCTGCAGGCGGACTTAATGTGAGTTATAACAAAGGGGATACTATTCATATTAAAGTAAGCAAAGAAGAGAAAGGCTGGTACTCGGAGGTAACTGTTCCAGGACTTTCATCAAATGGGACTATTAAATATACAAATACAGCTTTATTAGACGATAGCAGTACAAAGGTAGCTTTTGGACTTGCTTTTGCAAACGCTTCAGGTACAATTTCAAACTTAACATATAAAGATGCAGCAGGAAATGTACTTTATGCCCAAACAGATTGTTATGCAGCTATGGGGACAGCACCGACAGTAGAATGTATTGAGCCACCAGTTATTTCAGAAGACCGTACACAGATTACAGTGAAATGGGAGGGAGATACTTGTAAAGAGGATGCAGCTTATCAAGTAGAACTTTCTAAAGATGGTGGAAAAACTTATACAGTACTTGCTAAGGATGTCACATCAAAGTCTTATACATATGAGATTGATGGGAACGGAGAGTATGTATTTCGTATCTCAGGTTTATGTGGTTTAGTGACAACAGCGCCTATGGTATCAGAAAGTGTATCTGTTATAGCACCACTTGCAACACCAAACTTAGTTGTAACAGGTGGTGATACATGTGTGAACTTAAGCTGGGATGAGATTGCAGAGGCAACAACTTATGAGGTATATCGTAAGGCAGTTGATGAATCAGCTTATACACTTATTCAAGAAGTTTGTGCAACAATGTACACAGATACAGCAGTTGAAAATGAAACACCATATTACTATTATATTGTGGCAAAATCAGTAGATAATACAAGTAATCCTTCCATGACAATCTTAACTGTACCAACAGCAGGACGTGAAGGCTCATATGTTTATGAAGAAGAAGCGGCTAAAATCACAATGACTCAAAAATCAAATGATACAGTGTATACTGATGAGGCTGTTTTAGCAGGTTATATTGATAGAGAGGGTCAGCTTGAATTAGTCGTAAATGATAAAGTGCAAGAAACAGTTTCTGTAGCAGCCAAAGATGCGTTTGCATTTACAGCAAGATTACAAGAAGGTAGAAATGCAGTAGAATTACATTTTACGGATGAATTAGGCAAGGTGACACGCCAAGCTTATAACTTTGTTTATTTAACACAATATGATTTAGTGGTAGATAGCAGCTTTGAGAGCGAAGAAGGTGAAGAAAGTACAGATTTTGTAGGTGCAAAAATGTACCGTACTGTACAAAGTGCTGTCAATAGCGTGCCAAGTAACAATAAAGAACAAATTGTCATTCTTATAAAAGAAGGTAATTATAGAGAGCATTTAGTAGTAACATCACCATATATTACATTAATTGGTGAAGACCGTGAAAAAGTAAATATTAATTTCTATGATGCAGCAGAAGGTCCAGCAGGTGGCGATACAAGTTTACGTCCATCAGTTTATGTAAAAGGAAGTGCGAAAGGATTCGCAGCAGAAAACTTAACTTTTGAAAATACATATGACTACTTAGGCGATGGTTCAATTTCTAATGAATCAGCAGATGCACTACGTGTAGATGCGGACCAAGCTACGTTTGTAAATGTTAAGATTTTAGGTTACCAAGATACATTACAAACAAATACAAATCATCAATACTTCTATAAATGTTATATTGGTGGAAATATTGACTATATCTATGGAACAGGGCAAACTTTATTTGAAGATTGTGATTTAGTATACCGTTATAGTGCAAATAAAAATGCAGGTTATATTACAGCACCAAAAACAGATGCAGATGATGCTTATGGCTATATCTTTAATAACTGTAGAGTTTTAGCTGAATCAGGATGTAATGGATCTAAATACTTATTAGCACGCCCATGGGGACCAGATGGTGCTGCGACATTTATCAATACATATATGGGCGGAATTGTTAATAAAACAGCACCTTATGCAGATATGAGCGGTAACTTATATACAGCCGCACGTTTTAATGAATATTATTCTTATGGTGCAGGTTTTGAAATTAACAACAATCGTTTACAAATTTCTAAAACACAAGCTGAAAAAATGTTAACACCAGCCTTTTTAGGATGGGATCCATATCAAATAATAGATGAGAGAAACGCAAATTATTTAGCTACAAAAAATAAATAACCTAATAAAAAACAAGCTATTTAGTAGAACGGCTAAATAGCTTGTTTTTTTAGAGTAGAAAAGAAAAGGATAAATTAAAAGACATAAAGTGAAATAATGAGACAAATATAGATAAAAATTTACAAATACACATTAATATGTTATTATACTTATTGAGAAAAATAAATAATCTTTCATATATTAAACTTTGTATAAATTTGAAAATAAGGTTCAAATGTTTCTACCTAGTCACCGTAAAAGACTGGACTATAAAGTGAAGGACATGTTTTTGTCTTTTTACAATCTTATACTGTTTAATGATATGAGACCGTTAATATGGAGGAGTAATGAAAGTTTCAAAAGCAAATAACGAACAAGAATCAAAAAAGCTAAGTAGAAAAGAAGGCAGTGTTTATGAATTAGACGGACGTGTTGCATTAAAAACGGCGGTGCCATTGGGTATCCAGCATGTTTTGGCCATGTTTGTAGGGAATGTTTCGCCACTAATCATTGTGTGCGGTATGTTGGCTATTGCCCCAGAGCAAAAAGCAGTACTGATGCAAAATGCAATGTTTATTGCAGGACTTGTGACACTTATTCAGCTCTATCCTATAGGAAGAGTAGGTGCAAATTTACCGGTGGTAATGGGAACAAGTTCAGGATTTTTACCTACAGTTAAGGTTGCAGCAGGTTCGTATGGGTATGGTGCTATTTTAGGTGCGTCCCTCATAGGTGCATTGGTGGAAATTATACTTGGCTTTTTTATTAAGCCGCTTAAAAAATTGTTCCCACCAGTTGTAACAGGGGTTGTCGTACTTTCTATTGGGATTTCTTTAATTCCAACGGGTATTAAGTTCTTAGGTGGTGGCGTAGGTGCTGAAGACTTTGGTTCACCTAGCAATCTATTTTTAGGCTTTTTAGTCATGGCAATTGTCATTATCCTTAAACAATTTACAAAAGGTTTTTTATGTACAGCCCATATTTTAGTGGGTATTATGGTGGGTTACATTGCAGCTATTTTTATGGGTAAAGTAGATTTTAGTGGTGTTGCAAGTGCAAGCTGGATAAGTGTGCCACAGCCTTTTATGTTTCCATTTGAATTTAAGCTGGATGTAATTGTACCAATGTGTATTATGTACATAGCAACTGCAGTAGAAACTGTAGGAGACATTTCAGGGATTACAATGGGTGGTTTAGATCGTGAAGCGACAGATAAAGAACTTTCAGGCGCTGTTATTGCTGATGGTGTAGGAAGCGGGATTGCAGCATGCTTTGGGGTACTTCCAAATACTTCTTTTAGTCAAAATGTAGGGCTGGTAGCTATGACAAAGGTTGTAAACCGTTTCACTATTATGACAGGTGCAATCTTTTTAATGCTTGCTGGATTCTTTCCAAAGTTAGGTGCAGTTGTTGCAGCAATGCCACAATCTGTACTTGGTGGTGCAACAGTGATTATGTTTGCTTCTATTGCAGTAAGTGGGATGCAGCTGATTTTTAAACAAGATATGTCAGGACGAAATGTGATGATTGTAGCCGCATCACTTGGTCTTGGATTAGGACTTGGTAATGTACCTGAAGCACTAATGTACTTACCAAGCTTTGTTCAATTATTATTTGCACAAAGTGGTATTGTTGTGGCCTTTTTAGTCGCATCTTTCTTACATCTGGTCTTACCAAAAGATGCAGAAAGCGTAGAAGCAGAGGCATAAAAAGAAATCTATGTCAGTTATAGTGTAAAAGGTGGTGCTTCTAAAAAGTACCACCTATTTTTTAGGGTAGAATTAGAGGAGAGGTATATATGATTACAATTAAGGAATACTTTGTAGCAGCTAGCTTAGAAGAAGCATATAACAAGCTGACAAGTGGTAAGAAAAATATTATATTAGGTGGTATGATGTGGCTTAAGATGCAAAGCAAAATGGTGCCTGTTGCTATTGATTTATCACAACTTGGTTTAGATAAAATCGAAGAAAAAGACGATGTGATAGAAATAGGGGCCATGACAAGCTTAAGACAACTCGAGAAAAGTGATATTTTAAGACAATACTTTGGTGATGTATTTAAAAACGCGTTATCGCATATTGTAGGGACACAATTTAGAAATACAGCAACTATAGGTGGAAGTGTTTTTTCACGCTTTGGATTTTCTGATCCTTTAACCGTATTGTTAGCACTAGATACACAGGTAGAGCTTTATGGGGCAGGTAGGATGTCCCTTGAAGAGTTTATGTTAGCGAAACCTCAAAAAGACCTTTTAGTCAAACTGATTATAAAGAAAGAACAAACAAAGGTGATTTATAAATGTCAACGTCAAACAGCCACAGATTTTCCGAATCTTACAGTTTGTGTAAGTGAAAGGGAAGAAAAATACAAAATTGTAGTAGGTGCAAGGCCACAAAAAGCAAAACTTGCTTATGAAGGTATGAAACTTCTAAATGAGGGACAGGCCCCTGTAAAAGTGGCAGAAGTGGTAGCAGAAGAACTTAATTTTGGAGACAATATGCGTGCAAGTGGGGCTTATCGTAAACATCTTGCCAAGGTGCTTGTGCGAAGAAGTTTAGAAGAACTTATGACAGAAGGTAAATAACAAATAGGAGTTTGAATTGTAATTAAAAGAACAAATACTAGATATAGTTAAGGATGAGGCACAATGAAGATAAAGGTATGGATTAATAATAAACTTTATGAAGATGAAGTGGCAGCAGATTTAATGCTTATAGATTATGTACGCTCAAAAGGTTATTACAGTGTCAAAAGAGGCTGTGAAACGACTAACTGCGGTTTATGTACAGTTTGGCTAGAAGGGACACCTGTTTTATCATGTAGTGTACTGGCTATGCGTGCAAATGGCAAGAAAGTAACGACTCTAGAAGGGTTAGAAGAGGAAGCACGAGAATTTGGTGAGTTTTTAGCAGGTGAGGGGGCAGAACAATGTGGTTTTTGCAGTCCTGGTTTTATTATGAATGTGTTAGCCATGAAGCGTGAACTTATAAAGCCTACAGAAGAGGAAATTAAAGAATATCTAGCAGGTAACTTATGTCGTTGTACAGGATATATGGGGCAACTTCGTGCCATTCAAGCTTATTTAGAGGAGAGAGTATAAAAGATGAAAGAGACAATGAAGTATGTAAGCAGCAGCATCAAAAAAATAGATGCTGAGGCACTTGTTACTGGAAAACCAGTTTATACAGAAGATATGATGCCAAAAGAATGCTTAGTGGTTAAAGTGTTACGAAGCCCTCATGCTTATGCAAGAATTAAGAATATCAATAAGAATATTGCTTTAAAAGTACCTGGCATAGAAGCTATCTATACTTATGAAGATGTACCACGTATTCGCTTTACAACAGCAGGCCAATCTTATCCAGAACCAAGTCCATATGATCGTTACATATTAGAGGAGTATGTCCGTTATGTAGGTGATGTTGTAGCGATTGTAGCAGGAGAAAATGATGCGGCTGTTGATAAGGCGCTTAAACTGATAAAAGTAGAATATGAGGTTTTAGAACCTGTGCTTGACTTTACAAAGGCGCTAGATCATCCAGTAGTTATTCACCCTGAAGAAGATTATTTTAATAATTTCCCTATAGGTGGGGATCGCAAGCGTAATTTATGCGCTTCAGAAAAGCTTACACAGGGTGACTTAGAAGGCGCTTTTGCTGAAAGTGATGTAATTCTAGAACGTACATATCATACAAAGGCAAATGCTCAGGCTATGATGGAGACATTTAGAAGCTATACATATTTAGACCATAATGGAAGATTAACCGTTGTTTCAAGCACACAAGTACCTTTTCATATTAGAAGACATATTGCTAGAGCCTTAGATATTCCAAAGACAAAAGTGCGCATTATTAAGCCACGTATTGGTGGTGGATTTGGGGCAAAACAAAACATGGTTTCTGATATTTATCCTGCTTTTGTAACACACATGACAGGAAAGCCAGCTGCAATGATTTTCACACGTGAAGAAACATTTAAGGCTTCTACAAGTCGCCATGAAATGCAGATTCGTGTTAAAGTAGGTAGCGATAAAGCAGGAAATATTAAGGCTATTGATTTATATACTTTATCAAATACAGGAGCCTATGGTGAACACGCTTCCACGGTAGTTGGTCTTTCAGGACACAAGACAATTCCACTTTATAATAAAGCAAAAGCTTTTAGATTTGACTATGATGTTGTTTATACGAATACGATGTCGGCAGGGGCCTTCAGAGGATATGGTGCAACACAAGGTTTATTTGCCTTAGAGAGCATTATGAATGAGCTTGCCAGTGAGCTTGGCATAGACCCAGTTGCGCTTCGTTTGAAAAACATTGGTGAAGAAGGCGAAATCATGCCTGCTTACTATGATAACAGGTTGGAAAGTACAGCACTTAAACAATGTTTATTAAAAGGTAAAGAAATGATTGGATGGGATGAAAAATATCCATTTAGACAAGTTGGTAGAAATAAAGTACGTTCGGTGGGAATGGCAATGACAATGCAGGGTTCTGCAATTGCCAACATTGACGTTGCGACAGTTGAAATTAGGCTTGGTGATGATGGCTTCTACACATTAATGATAGGGGCAACAGATATGGGAACAGGTTGTGATACAATCCTTGCACAAATTGCAGCAGAGTGTTTAGAGTGTGAAATGGATAAAATTATTGTAACTGGTGTAGATACAGACACATCACCATATGACACAGGTTCATACGCTTCAAGTACAACTTACTTAACAGGGCAAGCAGTCGTTAAAACATGTGAAGAATTACGTGAAAAGATGATAAAAGCTGCAGCTAAGGTATTAGAAGTTTCAGAGGAGCAAATCATTTTTACGGGCAATCAGTTTGAAACAGCAGATGGCAATCAAGTATTAAGTCTTAGGGATTTAGCGGTAGGCCAAGCATCAGGTAGCGTTGCGGGATACTTCTCGGCTACTAAATCGCATACAAGTCCAACGTCACCACCACCATTTATGACAGGCTTCGTAGAGCTTGAAATTGACACAGAAACGGGTGAAATGGAAATAATTGATTATGTAGGGGTTGTAGATTGTGGGACAGTCATCAATACATCTCTTGCTAGAATTCAAGCTGAAGGTGGCCTTGTACAAGGAATCGGCATGGCGCTGTATGAGGATATTCAGTACAATGCCCAAGGAAAGATGATGAATAATTCTTTCATGCAGTATAAAATTCCATCACGTTTAGATGTTGGAAAGGTACGTGTAGCCTTTGAAAGTAGCTATGAACCAACAGGGCCTTTTGGGGCAAAATCTATAGGAGAAGTCGTAATTAATACACCATCACCAGCTTTAGCACATGCAGTATATAATGGGACAGGTGTTGCGATAAGAGAGCTGCCAATTACACCGGAAAAAATTGTAGCTGGATTAATCAAAGCGTGAGAATAACAGCAATTATTTTGGCTTCTGGTTTTGGAAAGCGCTTTGAAGGCAATAAGTTACTAGCAATTTATAAAGAAAAACCATTGATTATGCATATTGTCGAGAAGGTCATAAGGCAAGAATTTCATGAGGTGATTATTGTTTCCCAGTATGATGAAATTCTTGATTTAGTAAACGCTTCAAAGCATGCCAAATCGAACATTAAGGTGATAAAAAATAATGCACCCCATAAAGGAATAAGTGAATCGATTAAATTGGGGATACAAGAAGGTGATTGCTGTGAAGCCTACATGTTCTTCGTAGGTGATATGCCGCTTATCAAAGCAGAAACAATAGAGAAAATGCTAGTGGCATTTAAAGCGTTTTACCTTAATGAAAAGTCCATACTTTGTTCGAGTTACAAGGGGCAAAGAGGAAATCCGGTCATTTTTTCGGCAGCATACAAGCAGGAACTTTTAAGTCTTGAAGGTGATGTAGGTGGCAGACAGGTGATTAAGAAGCATTTATCTCAGGTAGCTACTTATGAAGTACAGTGTGAAGAAGAATTATTTGATATTGATACACAGTCAGCTTATAACAAATTATTGCAAGGTCAATTTTCTTTCAAAAAATGTGAATAAAATTGGATTAGATGTATATAATGTAATTGATAAAAAGTAGCGCCTTAAAAAAGCATACTTTTTATCAATAAGCAAAGGAACCAGATAAGAAACTCCGTCCAGAATCATCTCGAACAAAGTTCCTTAATAGTCCCTTAAAATAATTAGTTCATTTTGAACTGAAAATTTAGGAGGAGTCTATTATGAAAAGAATAGCAGTAGCATGTAATGAGAAAAAATCAGTAGAGGCGTTCAAAGATTGTAAGGAATTTGAAATTTATGAAACAGAAGATGGACAGGTTGAAAAAGAATGGACAATTAGTAATACTGGCCATAATCCTGACTATCCATCCCTCTATTTGAGTGACATTGGTGTAAAAGCTGTTATTGCTGGTGATATGGATAATAACAGCCTGAACATCTTCAATAAAAAAGGCGTAGAAGCCATTGTAGGCGTTCATGGCGATATTGAAGATAATGTAGAAGCTTTTTTAGATGGTAAGCTTAAAGCAACTCATCAGGCATGTTAAATCAAAAAAATCCTGCGCTAAATAAAAAATCCCTTTCTTGGAAAAAAGATTTAAGTATCTTATCCAAGAAGGGGATTTTTTATTTAGAGATAATGCGCTAATTGTTCACGGAGACGTTCCACAGCTTTCACGGCTTCTTTGATTAATTTTTTGACATCCTTTTCAATATCTTTGTAATGATTAAGATAGGTGTAGATTTCTTTTACAGCAGTGTTACAATCATCAAAATAACTTTTGAAACAGCTTGACTCACCTTGTTTTCATCTTTTTCATTGCCTTCTAGAGTAGATAGTTTTGTTTTGAGTTGTTCTTCGTAGTGTTTGAGGGCATCCGTACTCTTGATAACCATTAGTTTAAAGTCTGGATCTTTCATAGGATCGAGCAGATTTTTAATCGATGAAATACTTTTTTTAACTTCATCCTCACACTTTTTAAAAGTGCTATATTTTCGGTATTAGTCATAGTTTTTTCCTTTCCTTGTATACTATAAAATCCTTCAATGTTTATTATGACAAAGAAAAATTGATTTCATACATGCACCATATTGAAGAATATATTGTTATGTAGACATTTTTCACATATTGTATATTGAATATACATTAATTAGAAAATAGAATATAATATGAAAGTATAAAAGCAAAAAAGGAGAACAACAATGGAAACATTTAAAGTGATGGAAATTAAACAAAGTATTTTTGAAGATAATGATAGACAGGCTCATTTACTAAGAGAAGAATTAAAGGTCAATAAAACATTCTTACTTAACTTAATGTCATCACCTGGTTCAGGAAAGACAACAACTGTATTAAGAACAATAGAAGCGCTAAAAGATAAAATGCGCATCGGTGTCTTAGAAGCAGATATTGATTCAGATGTAGATGCAAGAACTGTATCTGAAGCTGGTGCCAAAGCAATTCAGCTTCATACAGGTGGCATGTGTCATTTAGATGCAGATATGACGAAACAAGGATTATATGGATTAGGCATGGAGGATGTGGATTTTGTAATCCTTGAAAATGTAGGCAATCTAGTTTGTCCAGCAGAGTTTGACACAGGGGCATCTAAAAATGCAATGATTTTAAGTGTGCCAGAGGGAGACGATAAACCTTTGAAGTATCCACTTATGTTTTCCATAGTGGATGTTGTACTGATTAATAAAATAGATGCCAAAGATTATTTTGATTTTGATATAGAAGCTGTAAAGGAACGTATAAGAAGGTTAAATCCTAATGCAAAGGTGATACCAATTTCAGCCAAGACAGGTGAAGGTATTGATGAATGGGCAAGATGGCTTAGTCAAGAAGTTGAAAATTGGAATGAATAATCATCATATAAGTTAAAGTGGAGGGTGCGTAATGGTTAAGAAAAAGGTACTTGAATTAGCAAATAAGATTGGAGCAGGAATTACAGGTGGATTAATTAGAGTAAAGCCAGAAGATCCAGAGTATAGAATTTTAGAACCTGTCGTAACAGATGAAATGGCAGAGATTGCATTATGTCTTGAGGTGCGTAAACCTAAGACAGTAAAAGAAGTGGCAGCGCTATGTAAAAAGCCAGTAAAAGAAGTGGAGAAAATATTATTTCAATTAGCTGTCGATGGTGTTATTAAGGTTGAAAAAGAACACGGGATTGACAAGTATTTCTTAGAGTTATTTGTACCAGGTGTCATGGAGTATATGGTGGCAAATAAAGAAAATGTAAAAAAATATCCTGTTATAGGAGAATGCTTTGAAGAGTACACAAGAAAGCTAGGCCCTGTACTTGCAGGAAACTTACCAATAGGTATGGGCGTTATGCGTGTTATTCCTATTGAAGAAGCTATTGAAGGAGATACAAGAAAAGCATCTTATGAAGAAATTACATATCTTTTAAATAAACATGACATGTTTTCGGTAGCAGATTGTGCCTGTCGTACGTCTATGCGTCTAAAGGGAGAAGGCTGTGGTCATACAGTTGAAGAAATGTGTATTCAGCTAGGGCCAGCAGCAGACTTTTATATTCGCACAGGTAGAGGAAGACAAATTACAAGAGAAGAAGCCATTGCAATCTGTAAAAAAGCTGAAAAAGAAGGATTAGTGCATCAGATTCCTAATTTATCAGGACCAGGAGAAGCGTTAGCGATTTGCAACTGCTGTGGCTGTTCTTGCTTTGGTCTACGTAATACAACCATGTATAAAAATCCAGATTTCTCTAGATCAAATTATGTTGCACAAGTTGATCCTAGCAAATGTGTTGCTTGCGGTGCGTGTGTAGAAAATTGTCAAGCTAATGCAGCTAAATTAGGTCAGAGTTTATGTACCAAGGTGCCACTTCCAGAAAAAGAAGAAAGAGAAACACCTTATGATACGCCTTGGGGTAAAGAAAAGTGGAATCTTAACTATCGTCATCGTCAAATCGTAGAAGAAACGGGTACAAGTCCATGTAAGACAAATTGTCCAGCACATATTGCGGTACAAGGTTATATTAAAATGGCATCTCAAGGTAGGTACAAAGAGGCATTAGCACTTATTAAAAAAGAAAATCCACTGCCTGCAATTTGTGGACGCATTTGTCCAAGAAAATGTGAATCAGCTTGTACAAGAGGAGATATAGATGAGCCACTTGCAGTAGATGAAATTAAGAAATTTATTGCCGAACAAGACTTGAATGAAGTACATCGATTTATACCAGAAAAATTAGAAGCCAAAAATCAAAAGGTTGCAGTAGTTGGGGCAGGTCCAGCAGGACTTTCTTGTGCATACTTCTTAGCTATTTGGGGCTATGAGGTGACAGTATTTGAAAAAGAAAAGCGACTTGGTGGGATGTTAACTTTAGGCATTCCAGCTTTTAGACTTGAGAAAGAAGTGGTAGATGCAGAGATTGATATTTTAAAACAACTTGGTATTACTTTTAAAGAAGGTATTGAGGTAGGTAAAGATGTCACACTTGCAAATCTTAGAGAAGAGGGATATCAAGCATTTTATCTTGCAATTGGTGCAAATAGTGGCAGAAAGCTAGGGCTTGAAGGAGAAAAGGCAGAAGGCGTAATGACAGGTGTGGATTTCCTAAGACAAATCAACTTAGGTGAAGCAGTAGATATGACAGGGCAAGTCGTTGTCATCGGTGGTGGTAATGTCGCTATTGACGTGGCACGTACAGCTACAAGAGTAGGTGCTAAGAAGGTTGAAATGTATTGCTTAGAAAAAAGACAAGAGATGCCTGCCCTTGAGGAGGAAATAGAAGAGGCATTAACTGAAGACATTATGATTCAAAATGCGTGGGGACCAAAGCGCATAGTAGAAGAAAATGGACGCGTTATAGGGGTTGAATTTAAAAAATGTCAAAGCGTATTTGACCATAAAGGGAAGTTTAATCCTCAGTTTGATGAAAATGAAACGAAATTTGTAAACGCTGATTATGTGATTGTTTCAGTGGGTCAAAGTATGAATTGGGGAGGACTGCTTGAACAATCTCAAATGACATTAAATCCAAATCAAACGTTGAAAGCAGACCCATTAACATTCCAAACAGGTGAACAAGATGTATTTGCAGGTGGAGATGCTGTTACAGGTCCTAAGTTTGCAATTGATGCAATTGCTTTAGGTAAACAAGGCGCCATTTCAATTCGCCGTTATCTTCAAGGTGATAATATTGCCATAGGGCGTGAAATCGATTATGAAATGTTTGATAAAGACAATTTAGATTTAAGTAGCTATGACCGTATGCCTAGACAAAAAGTACATCATACAAAAGAAACGCAAAAGAGCTTTAAAGACTTACGCCTTACCTTTACAGAAGAACAGGTGAAAGAAGAAACAAAACGTTGTCTTGGATGTGGTGTAGCGGTGGTTGATGATTATCAATGTGTTGGCTGTGGTGTTTGTACAACAAAATGTCAATTTGAGGCCATTTCACTTGTTCGCAAATATGATAGTGCAGGGATGGAAATTAATGCAATGAAGCCAGTGGTTGTTAAATATGCAGCAAAACGTCAAGCAAGAATTATAGCGAAGAAAATGAAGAAGAGTGTGAAATCAGTATTTAAAAAGAAACATAAGTAGTTTATAAGAGGTGAAGTCGTTGCATGAATTAAGTGTTGTGATAGAAATTATAAAGACCGTTGAGAAGTTTGCTAGAAGTAATAATCTTACAAAAGTTGATACATTAGTATTACAAATTGGTGAATTATCTTCAATGATTCCCCAATATATTGAAGCATGTTATCCGGCAGCCGTAGAGGGGACATTGCTTCAAAATACTAAGCTTAAAATAGAGGTTTTGCCTGGTAATGGTATTTGTTTAGCGTGTCAGAAGGTGTTTAATGTTTTAGCAAGTAAAGGGAAATGTCCAAAGTGTCAGAGTGAAAACTGGGAGCTTTTAGGTGGAAAGGAATTTATGATAAAAGAAATCATTGCTTGTTAGATATTAGAAAAATGTTAAAGTTGTACTAAAAGGGTGTTAGCATTTTTATGGAATGAGACAATCTGTGACATGCATACTTTATACAAAAGATATGAAGTGCAGGTGGTACCATGGCAATCAGATGGTTAGAGCCCAGTAATTATGAAGTAGTACGGGATGAGGGCAGGATTAGTATTTTAATTAATAATGTGCCCAGTATCCACGATGTGACGTTGTACAAAAGAAAAGATCAAAGTATGTTTTTCTTATTTAAGCATGTTAAAGGAATCACATTAATGAATTACTCGTCTAAGGACTATTGTGCATTAGAAGAACGGCTGAATTTAAAGGGCAGAGATATTTTTCAAGAAATTGATGAAAATATAGTACCTGTCACACAGATGTATAGAGATTAAAACTGGTATACATTCTCCTTAATCTGCCACAAGATTAATTTGTGGCAGATTTTTCTTGTAATGAGATGTAAAATAATTGAAAAATAGGCTAAATTAACATATAATAAAAATGTTAAACTATTGTTTAAAAAGGAAATATAAGATAAAAAAATAGGGAGAACAACGTGTCAAAACATACTTTATTACTTAAAACATTAAAAGTCGCACAAAGAGTTGAACTGATAGGAAATAATATGAATGTCCATGAGGTAGAGTACTATAGACCTCATGGGGCAGAAGGTCTATATGTACAAATTAATGATAGCACTTTTACCGCAGAGAAATATTCAAAGGTTGTGTTATCTATTTGTGCCAATACAGGACGCTTTGAAAGCCAGGTCAAAGTTTTTAATGTACCGGGGGTTATTTGCGTTTTATACTTAAAAGATATTCAACTGGAGAAAAAAGAACTTCGTGAAATTAAACGTGTAGAATACGTCAATGAAGTAATGATTACTGCCAATAATAAAGAGCAGGAAGTGATTTTGAAGAATATTTCACTAGGCGGTATCTGTTTTCAAACGGATACACCTCTTGTGACTAAGAATGGGTTTATTCATTTAATAACCTTAAAAAATGAAAAATTAGACTTAGAATTTGAAGTTGTTAGGGAACGTTATAGTCAAGAACGTATTACATTTACCTATCATTGTCAATTTAAGCCATATGCAAGAAGTAGTGAAATGATATTGGAGAGAGAAATTGTGGGCTTGCAGTTACAGCAAATTAGATGCAATAAATAAAGTGAAACTTTAGAAAATATAAACTTTAGTATAAAGCTTTACTTTTTATACTATATAGTATATAGTTTTACTCAGCTAACAATTAAATAAAGAGTAGATAGAGGTTGCGATTTCTAAGAGTATATTTACAGAGGTAAGCACGTTGAAGTAAATAAAAAGGAGAATTCGCCGAAACCTATAGTTTATGCTTTAAGACTATAGCGTTGGGGTTATATAGAATATATATAACACTGTCACAAACTTGGTTTGTGGAGAGCTATCACGAGAGAACGGATAATAAGGTAAGATGAAAATAGTTTTAAGACTATGTTCATATGCTTTTTAGAAAGAAGTCTTGAGTGGTATGCTCAGGACTTTTTTTGTTAGACTAAATGGCAGAATGGAGACATACATATGGACGCAATTAATGTAGGATTTTTATCAATTATTCCACCAGTTATCGCGATTGTACTTGCGCTTGTAACAAAAGAAGTTATTTCAGCGCTAATCGTAGGGATTTTCTCTGGAACACTTATTTATGCTTTTAGCACAGGTGGTGGCATTGTAAAGGCTGTTGATGTAACCTTTGGTTTAATGGCAGAGAAACTTGGTGATAATGCATCGATTATTTTATTTTTAGGATTTTTAGGGGCACTTGTAGCTGTTATTACAATGGCAGGTGGCTCAAGAGCTTATGGTGAATGGGCTGGTAATAAAATTAAATCTAAAAAAGGTGCACAGCTTGGGACGTCTGTTTTAGGGGCACTGATTTTTATAGATGATTATTTTAACTGTTTAACAATTGGGACTGTTATGAGACCAGTAGCAGATAAATACAAAGTATCACGTGCAAAACTAGCATATATTATTGATGCTACTGCAGCACCTATTTGTATTATCGCACCAATCTCATCATGGGCAGCTTCAGTTATTTCTCAAATGGGTGGGTTAGATGTAAATGGGACACCGCTTAATGGAATGGAAACATTCATGGCAACAATTCCATTTAACCTTTATGCGATTTTAACATTGATTATGGTGATTGTACTTTGTGTGACAGATATTGAATTTGGACCAATGGCTAAGTTTGAAGAAGAAGCTAGAAGTAGCAAAGGTTCTTTAAGTATGGGAATGGACCAAGAAGGCGGCGATGAGCTTGCAAATATGAAAGTTTCATCTAAAGGATGTGTATTTGACTTACTAATTCCAATTATTACATTAATCATTTTAGCGATTTTATCAATGCTTTATGTAGGTGGATACTTTGAAGGTGGTATGACGCTTGCGCAAGGATTTGGAAATACTGATGCAGGTCCAGCACTTGCGATGGCAGGCTTTGGGGCGTTACTTGTAGCTTTCGTACTCTTCGTACCACGTAAAGTACTTTCTTTCAAGGATTTCATGGAAGGTATTAGTGTGGGTGTGAAATCAATGGTAGGTGCATTCATTATTTTAACACTTGCTTGGACAATTAGTGGGGTATGCCGTGATCTTTTAAATACAGGCGAATATGTAGGTGGTCTTGTAGCGGCTTCTCATATGCCACCACAACTTATTCCAGCTGGTATTTTCCTAATAGCTGGTGGACTTGCTTTTGCTATGGGAACTTCATGGGGAACATTTGGAATCCTTATTCCTATTGTCACAATGATTTGTAGTGCTGTGGCACCACAACTTGTAACAGTTTCTCTTGCAGCAACACTTGCTGGTGCTGTATTTGGTGATCACTGCTCACCAATTTCAGATACAACAATTCTTTCTTCAACAGGAGCAGGATGCAAACATATTGATCACGTTTCATCTCAAATTCCATATACTTTAGTTGTAGCAGCGTGTTGTGTTGTAGGTTATATTGTTGCAGGCTTTACAGCAAACGTATGGCTTACATTAGGCAGTTCAGTGCTTTTACTTGGAATTATTTTATTTGTACTTTATAGAAGAAGTAAAAAAGCAGTACAGCATTAATAGTTAAGTAAGACTAATTAAAAATGAATAATTAAGGATGAATGATTAAAGAGATGTTTGAGCACGCCAAGAAGGGTGTTCAAGCATCTTTTTTTTAGGAAGAGAAAAAGAGAATAAGGCATAAATAATAGAGGGAAATGACAAAATAAGCATAATTGACAGAGAAAAATTGAAATAAAGGATGACAAAGTTATGGAAAAAAAAGAAAAGATACCCTCTCAAACATTAAAACGTGAACTTGGGCTAGGGGCTGCAACAGCTATTGTTGTGGGAAATATGATGGGCTCGGGGATTTTTACCTCACCTCAGACATTAGCTCAGGTTGCAAATCCGTATACCAATATGTGGGCTTGGGTGATTACAGGTACTGGTTCTGTGATGTTAGCCCTTTCTTTTGCAAATTTAGGAACGCTTTATCCAGAGACAGGCGGTCCTATTGTGTATGTAGACAAGGCTTATGGAAAATTTATGGCTTTTCTCGTTGCATGGACATTTTGGATTGGTTCGTGGATTGGTAATGCAGCAATTATTACAGCAATTATTCGCTATGTGACAGTATTCTTTCCTGGGATTGCAACAAATAATTTAGTTTCATTTTTAATTTCGTCTGGTATTTTATGGCTTTTTACTTTTATTAACTGCTTAGGTGTGAAGCAGGCTGGTTATATAGGCATTATAAGTACTATATTGAAGCTAGCTGTAATTGTTGTATTTGTGATAGTGGCAATTATAGGTTTTGAGCCTACTTATTTAAAGACGTATTCATCGGAATCCGTTAGAGGTCTTAGTAGTTTGCCGGCAGCCATAGCGGTCACATTATGGTCCTTCATAGGACTTGAAAGTGCTTCTATTTCTGGGGGCGAAATTAAAAATCCAGAGGTGAATATTAAAAAGAGTACTTTTTTAGGGACGGCATTTGTAGCAGTAATTTATTTAGTTATTTCAATACTTGCAATGGGGAGTTTACCACAAGGGGAACTTGCAGCTTCTAGTGCACCACTTGCGACAATTATTAATCAAATTACAGGTGCTACATGGGGCGGGGGTTTTATTGCACTAGGTATTATTATTTCTGCCACAGGTGCACTTTCAGGTTGGGTTTTAACAACAGCAAGACTTTCCTTTGCAGCTGGTGAAGATGGCATATTTCCAAACTTCTTTGCAAAGGTACATCCGCGTTATCAAACGCCTTATACGTCGCTTATCATCACGGGAATTTGTACGAATTTGATTTTAATTTTAAACTATGTATCCACTTTGACAGCAGCTTTTGACTTTATGGTGAATCTGGCAACGCTTTCATTTATTCCTGCTTATGCTTTAACGACTGGTGCTGAAATCATACTGACTTTAAAACATAAGCCGGCACATATCGGTGGGTTTATTTGGAAGAATATACGACAGCTTTTAGCTTTTGCATATACTATTTATATTATTTATGGTTCAGGTGCTGAATCGGCCATGTGGGTATTTATTTTAATGTTTGTGGGTATTCCGTTCTATATTTATCAACAGGTATCTACTGAGCATATGGCATAAAACCGAATGATGATATAAAAAACATAAGAAAGGTTCGAAAAAATGGTTGCCATGTCAAAAAATGTATGCTATTATTTTACGTGCTGAAAACAACTAGAAAGAGTGAAAAAATGATTGAAAGATATTTCAAATTAAAAGAAAATAATACAACTATCAAAACAGAGATTGTAGCTGGTCTTACAACTTTTATGACAATGGCATACATTCTTATTGTAAATCCATCTATTTTATCTGCAGCAGGGATGGATCAAGGTGCTGTATTTACTGCGACAGCATTATCAGCTGTAGTAGCAACGTTGTTAATGGGGCTTTATGCTAAATTACCATTTGCACAGGCACCAGGAATGGGACTTAATGCCTATTTTGCTTTTACAGTAGTTTTAGGAATGGGATATACTTTTGAATTTGCATTAACAGCTGTTTTATTAGAAGGTTTAATTTTTATTTTATTAACAGTTTTTAATGTAAGAGAAGCAATAGTGGATGCAATTCCTACAAGTATTAAACAAGCAATTGCTGTAGGGATTGGACTCTTTATTGCACTTATTGGTTTAGAAGGTGCGGGCGTTGTAGTTCATCCAGCAGATGGCGGGACAATTTTAGCCTTAGGGAATATTACATCAGGCCCAGGACTTTTAGCAATTATCGGGATTGTTATTACAGGTATTTTACTTGTTAGAAATGTTAAAGGGGCATTATTTATTGGAATGCTTATTACAGCGGTAATTGGTATTCCTATGGGTGTTGTAGACTTACCAACCAGTATTGTAAGTATGCCACCTTCACTTGCGCCAACTTTATTTAAATTTGAATGGCATAATATATTTACAGTAGATATGGTCATTGTATTATGTACATTACTATTTATGGATATGTTTGATACAATTGGTACTTTAGTAGGTGTTGCAACAAAGGCTAAAATGTTAGATGCAGAAGGAAAAGTACCAAATGTTAAAAAAGCATTATTTGCAGATGCTATTGGTACAACAGTAGGGGCTTGTCTTGGAACAAGTACTGTAAGTACATTCGTAGAAAGTGCTTCGGGTGTCGCAGAAGGAGGAAGAACAGGACTTACAGCAGTAACAACAGCGGTTATGTTCCTTATTTCATTATTCTTTGCGCCAATATTTGGTGTCATTACATCAGCTGTCACAGCGTCAGCTTTAGTATTAGTAGGGCTCTTTATGATTGAACCTATTAAGTCGATAGATCTTGAAGATTTTACAGAAGCTATTCCAGCATTCTTAACATTAATTATGATGCCATTAGCTTATTCAATCTCAGATGGGATTGTATTTGGTGTGATTTCATATATTATCTTAAAGCTTGTAACAGGCAGATATAAAGAAATTAGCATTGCAACATATGTGGTAGGCTTTATCTTTATATTAAAGTTTTTAGTAGTATAATAGGTTCCACATTTATAAAATTTAGTTATCCATAGTTTTTAGTAATGTGAAATCATTGGGAGAAACCAATTTACCTAGATGTATATTTCAGGTTTTTAGTTGGTTTCTCTATATAAGGGGCTTAATTAAATAGTATATAGAAATAAAATAGCCCAATTTAGAAAAGATAAAAGGAGTATTGCGGATTTATATAATGCGTGATACTCCTTTTAAACATAAAAAATGTTAGATTAAGGTTATGCATAGAATAGATTGATTGTGGTTAATACTAAGGTTAAGGTATACCAAAGGAGACTAAGATGAAAAAAAGCAAAGCAAAGAGCTATTTAGATGTTTTAAATGCACGTTTTGTACGTGTATTAGAACAGTTAAAGCATGAAAAAGAACACCACTAAAAGATAAAAAGAACAGTATTTCAGTGATTAGGTGAAATGCTGTTCTTTTATAATGCATAAGGCGCATTGGTGAGGTTTGCATGTGAAATAAAATGATAGCATGAAATGATACAATAATTTCATGTTATAATAGATTGTATGAAAATAAATAAGACTTGTTCTAGAGATACATAAGTATAAGGTAATAAGAGGATTAATGATGAAAAAGAAACGATATGAAGTGACTTGGTATAAGCCAGAAGAGGCTGTTTTGAATGAAGAAATAAAAGATAAGCTTGTAAGCGCTATGGTAGAGGAGGCAAAAGCATTAGCTGTGCGCTTAACATGTAAGAGAATAAACGAAGTAGAAATGGTGTGTGAGTTAGAAGCAGGGGCGTGTCTTAATCTAAACAAAGTGCTTCGTAGTTTGCAGAAAAAGGTTTCTAAAAAGATAGGTTATCCATTAGAAAAAGTATTTGATATGCAAAAAGGCGTGCGCATTATTACATTTCCAAATCATTTGGCTAAAGAGGATGGACGCCTTAATAGATTGATAAAGGATATTGTAGATGTAGGTTATTATGATCTTCATGAATTCTTTGGTGGTGATCTCATGGCATTTAAGTTGTGTTTAGCTGAAAGAAGATTAGGGATAATAGACTTAGGTGAACGAATTTTTTTAGTGGACCAAGAGCTTTTGAAGCATAAAATTAATTTAAATTGCTTTGCTTGCACAAAGAAACATCAATATGGCTGTTGTTGTGGCAGTCCATGCAATATGAGTAGTCGTAATAAAGAGCGCTTTGACAAATATGAAGCAGAAATTGCAGAAGAAGTTAAGACATTAGATCCTGAAGGGTATAAAAAAATTAAGCAAACAGGTGGTTTTGTATTTTTAGATGGGAGCATTAATGCGTGCGAAGGACATTGTGCCTTACTCGTAGCCCATGAAGGCAGTTACAAGTGTATGGCACACAAATATGCATTAGAACATGATATGTCAATTTATGAAATTTGTCCATTATCATGTCTGATGTATCCGTTAGAGATTATGACTTTATTTACGAGTAAACAAAAGCGCATTACATTTTTAACCAGTGTGGTAGAAGAAACATTTGCCACAACATATGGCAGATGGGGAAGTTATGCTTCTTTGGATGTGGAACTTAGATGTATCAATGAAAAGGCCCATGATGAAGTTTTTGTATTAGAAGATTATAAACCTGTTTATGAAGTGAATCAAGGTTTATTAACATATGCATTTGGTAAAGCGGTATATGAAGGTATTGTCTATTTATGTAATGAAAATGCAGGTGAATAAAATTTGTCTTGTAAAGACATATTATCTAAAAAATTAGATTATATGTCTTCCTTGTGAAGGATAAGTTTTATGTTTGCAACTACTTTCATAAAGTTTTATAATAGGATAAAAAATTTGACTTATAAGATAACATAAAAAGGTATGTATGCAATTTGAAATGAATTGTATACATGCCTTTTTGTCATTTGCCTTATTTTTTTTAGAAGCTTATAAAAAACGATTAAATCCAATGATTTAATAAGAAATAAAAAAAATAAATTAAGGAAATTATTGTATTATCAAGTATTTTAAAGGGTAAGAAAGTAGAAAATAACATAAAAAAGTTGAATATAGAATTATTTTATGTTAATATCTATTTAATTAAAAAATGACTTTTTGATTGATTTTACATTCAAAATATAAACTTGAAAGTAATATCTTATGATTATTAATAGTCATGATTAAAAAAATAATAGGAGGAAACTAAAATGAAAAAATTAGTTAAAAAATTAATTGTTGCATTAGCTGTAGCTGGCATCGCAGTAGGTAGTTTAGCTGGTTGTGGCGCAGGAAACGATGCAGCAGTAAGTGGCGCATTAATCTTAGGTGTACAACAATTCAATGAAGTATTTAGTCCATTCTACTATACTTCATCTTATGATAAGGATGTTTGGGAACAAGTGCATGCAAACTTAATTGAATCTGATCGTGAAGGGAGCCCAGTAGGTGCCCTTGCAGATTATGAAATTGAAGAAATCAAAAATGATGCAGGTGAAGTTGTTAACACAGTTTATAGATTCACCTTAAAAGAAGGTGTGAAATTCAGTGATGGATCACCAATTACTGCAGATGATATTATCTTTAATATTAAAGTATATTGTGATCCAACTTATACAGGGATGGCAACACTTTACACAACACCTATTGTAGGTATTAATGAATATCGCTATGATGATCCAAATTATTCAGCTAAAATTGAAGAAATTAAAGTAGCTTCTCAAACTGTTACAGATGATGAAATCAAAGCTTATATTCAAAAATGTGCTGAAAATGATTATGCAGAATATGGTAGTGAAACTGTTAATGAATATACAGGATTTACTAATCCAGATGGTTTAACAGGTGATGCTTTAAAACAAGCAGAAATTAAAGCTTATGCTGACTTTGAAATCGCCAATGTTTTTGAAGACTACCGTCAAGGGGCAATTGATGATAAATACAAAACATTAGAACAAGAATACATACAAGGTAACCTTGCTGAGGGTACAATCCATGTCCCAGATATTGAAGGGGTTAAAAAAATAGATGATCGTACAGTAGAAGTAACAATTGAAGGGATTGATCCAAAGGCAATTTGGAACTTCAGTTTCCCTGTAGCACCACAAAGTTATTACGGTGTAGGGAATGATGGTACAGAGTTTACAAAAGGTAACCTTTCAATGGTAGAAGAGAAAAATGCTGTGCCAGTAGGCGCAGGTCCTTATACATTTGAAAAATATGAGAATAACGTGGCAACACTTCGTGCAAATCCAAACTTCTATTTAGGTGAACCAAAAATTCCAACACTTAAAATTCAAGTAACATCAGAAGCTAATAAAATTGATAGTGTTGTAAGTGGGGCAATGGATATTTCTGACCCAAGTGCTTCTTTAGAGGCTGTAGCAGAAGTAGAAAAAGCAGGTCTTCACTATGAATTGATTGAGAACCTTGGTTATGGTTACATTGGTATTAACGCTGAACGTGTATCAGATATTAATGTACGTAAAGGCTTAATGCACCTTATGAATAGAGAGCCAGCTATTGAAACATATTATGGTGAACTGGCATCAGTTATTGAAAGACCAATGTCAATGGTATCTTGGGCTTATCCAGAAGATGCAGAGCCAGTTTATCCATTTAGTCCAGAGAAAGCACTTGAATACTTCAAAGCTGCTGGTTATGAACAAGTAAATGGTCAACTTGTAAAAGATGGTAAACAACTTAAAATTGAAGTTGGTATCGGCGGTGACGGAACAATGAACCATCCATCAGCACCAATCTTAACTCAAATGAAAGCTGAAATGGAAAAATTAGGAGCAGTTCTTGAAATTAATGACTGTGATACAAATATTCTCTTTGACCGTATGAATTCTGGTAGCTGGGATATGTGGGTAGCTGCTTGGGGAGCAGACATTGATCCAGATATGTACCAAGTATACTCAAGTAATGGCCCAAGTAACCACTATCACATTAAAAATGCAGAACTTGACAAACTTATCATGGATGCACGTTCAACAACAGATATTGAGGAACGTAAAGAATACTATGCAAAAGCACTTGATATTGTTATGGATGAAGCTGTAGAAATGCCAGTTTACCAAAGAAAGAATATGTATATTTATAACCCAGCAGTTGTAAATATCGATACACTTCCAAAAGATATGACACCATACTATGGTTTCCCATGTGAAAAAACAGTTGATGTTGTAAATGTTGAGCTTGTTAAATAATAAGTGACTTAGAAGAAATCCAACCGTTACGGCGGTTGGTATTTCTTTCACTTTTTATAAATATTATGTAAAGTGTATAAAAATTCAAAATAATCAGGAGGCAGCAATGAAAGATTATATTATTAGACGTCTTTTAACTTGTATTGTGGTACTCTTTGGTGTATCCATTATTTTATATGGTGTGATTCGCTTAATGCCAGGAGATTACATAGATAACACAATGGCAAATATGCCAAATGCAACACAAGAAATGAAAGATAATTTAAAAGCTTTATATGGCCTTGATAAAGGTGTAGTAGAAGGGTATTTCGCATGGGCAGGAGATGCTATTAAAGGCGACCTTGGAACTTCTTTTGTATATAAAAAACCAGTAGCAGAAGTAATTGGTTCTAAAATGTGGACTTCATTCTTCTTAGCACTGCCAGCTTTTATTTTACAGCTTTTAATAGGGATTCCTTTAGGGATTATTTCTGCAACGAAGCAATATACAAAGACAGACTACTTTGTAACAGCATTAGCACTCTTAGGTATTTCTCTTCCAAGTTTCTTCTTTGCAGCAATCTTACAACGTGTGTTCTCAGTAGGCCTTGGATGGTTACCACTTCAAGGGATGATCACAGCACGTGCAGATTATACAGGTTTTGCCCTTGTTATGGATAAGGCAGTTCACTTTATTTTACCAATTGTGGTACTTACATTTACAAGTATGGGTGCACTTATGCGTTATTCAAGAACAAATATGCTTGAAGAAATTAATTCAGATTATGTACGTACAGCGCGTGCAAAAGGTTTAAGTGAACATAAAGTTATTTATAAACATGCTTTTAGAAACACACTTATCCCAATTGTAACTTTAGTAGGTGGGATGCTCCCATCACTTTTTGCAGGTGCCATTATTACAGAAGGTATTTTTGCTATTGATGGGATCGGTTATACAGCCCTTCAAGCTTTAAAAGCAGGAGATATTCCATTTATTATGGGCTTCAATATGTTCCTTGCAGTCCTTACACTTGCAGGTACATTACTTTCTGATATTTTATATGCTGTGGTAGACCCACGTGTAAGACTTAGATAAAGGAGGAGAAGAGATGGCAAATTTAGAAATGGCAGAAGATCGCATGCAAGATGTATCTGGTCAAGAAAAAGAAACAATTCAAGTTGAAAAAGTAATCACACCAGGTCAAATGGTTATGAAACGCTTTTTACGTAATAAATTAGCAATCGTAGGGATTGTACTTATTGCGGCAATGCTTATTTTCTCCTTTATTGGACCACTTTTCAGTTCATATGGAGAGTATGATATCTTCTTTACAAAAGATGGGGTAGAGCTTGCGGCTAATAGTGAAGATACACTTCAAGAAGGTACAAAAATTTTAACAAAAGCCCCTATTTCAAGTACACACCTTTTAGGAACAGACCGTGATGGGCGTGATGTTTTAACAAGACTTATGTATGGTGGACGTATCTCGTTAATGGTAGGAATTGTTGTTATTGCTATTGAAGTACTTATAGGAATTGTATTAGGTGGGATTGCAGGATACTATGGTGGCTGGATTGATAATATTATCATGCGTATCGTAGATGTATTTAACTGTATTCCAACACTACCTATTATGCTTATTTTAAGTTCTGCAATGTTAGCACTTGGTGTACCACAACAGTCTAAAATTTATGTTTTAATGCTAGCACTTGGTTTACTTGGGTGGGCAAGTGTTGCAAGACTTGTACGTGGTCAGATTTTAAGCCTTCGTGACCAAGAGTATATGGTAGCGACAGAAGCAATAGGACTTCGACCAGCACAGAAGATTTTTAAACATCTTATACCAAATGTTATGCCACAGCTTATTGTATTTGTAACACTTGGTATTGGTAATGTTATTTTAATGGAATCTTCATTAAGTTATTTAGGAATTGGGGTACCATTCCCATATGCTTCATGGGGGAACATGGTAAATGCCGTAACAGACCCTATTATTATGAAAGGTTTCTTAAATATCTGGGCACCACCAGGACTTTGCATCTTAATAACTGTATTAGGTTTCAACTTTATTGGCGATGGGCTTCGTGATGCCTTTGACCCTAAAATGAAAAGGTAGGTGATTGATATGGCAGATGCAGTAAGTAAAAAAGAAGTTAGAAAACATCTTAAGGCGATTGCAAAAGAAAATGCAAAGATTATTAAAGCTTATGAAAAAGAGAAAAAAAGAAAAAATGTCCCACCTAGTGAATATCAAACACAGATGAGAGACCCTAATAATATTATTGAAATCGATAATTTACAAACACATTTCTTTACAGATATGGGGGTTGTAAAATCAGTAAATGGTGTCACAATTGATATTCCAGCTGGTAAAACCGTCGCACTTGTAGGAGAGTCTGGATGCGGAAAATCTGTAACAAGTCTTTCGCTTATGAAGCTTGTTCAAGGCCCAACTGGCCAAATTGTAGGTGGACAAATTCGTTACAATCGCTCAAGTGGTCCAATTGATATTGTGAAAACACCAATTAGTGAGATGCAACATATTCGTGGGAATGAAATCAGTATGATTTTCCAAGAACCAATGACAAGCTTAAATCCAATCTTCAAGATTGGAATGCAATTAGATGAGACAATTGCTTTACATAATCCACAAATGAGTAAAGAAGAAGTTAAGGCAAGAAGTATTGAGATGCTTAAACTTGTAGGAATTGCGAGAGCAGAGGGAATTTATAATTGTTATCCACATGAACTTTCAGGTGGGATGAGACAACGTGTTGTGATTGCTATGTCACTTTCATGTAATCCTAAGATGATTATTGCTGATGAGCCAACAACAGCCCTTGACGTAACTATTCAGGCACAGGTTCTTGACTTACTTCGTGATTTGAAAGATAAGATTGATGCAAGTATTTTATTAATTACGCATGACCTAGGTGTTGTAGCAGAAATGGCAGATTATGTTGTTGTTATGTATGCAGGACGTGTTGTCGAACAAGGTAATGTACATGAAGTATTCTTAAATCCAAGTCATCCATATACAAAAGGGTTATTAAAAAGTAAGCCAGTTGTTAATAAGAAGGTTGATAAACTTTATTCGATTCCAGGTCAAGTACCAAATCCTATTAATATGCCAAGTCACTGTGCATTTAAAGATCGTTGTGAAGAATGCATTGCAGCATGTAGTGGCGATGTACCAAGTCTTACAGCGCTTACACCAACTCATGGTGTAGCATGCTGGTGTTATAAGGAGGGAAGATAACAATGGCAGAAAATATTTTAGAAGTTAAAGAACTCGTAAAATACTTCCCTATTAAAGCTGGTGTGCTTCAAAAAACAGTAGGGAATGTTAAAGCTGTAAATGGAATTTCTTTTAATATTGAAAAAGGGACAACAATGGGGCTTGTAGGTGAGTCTGGCTGTGGTAAAACAACTGTAGGACGCACACTTCTTCGCTTACAAGAACCAACTAGTGGTGAAGTTTTATTTGAAGGAAAAGATATCTTTAAATTAAATAAAAAGCAGATGCGTGAACTTCGACCTGAAATTCAGCTTATTTTCCAAGATCCATATAGTTCACTAAGTCCAAGAATGCCAGTAGGTGCAATTATTGGAGAAGGGGTAAGACAACATAATATCGTACCAAAAGAGCAAATAAAAGAATACGTACTTAAAGTGATGAAAGAATGTGGACTTCAAGAACATCATTATGACCGTTACCCACACGAATTCTCAGGGGGTCAAAGACAACGTATTTGTATTGCCAGAGCTTTAGCACTTAAACCAAAACTTATTGTAGCTGACGAACCTGTATCAGCCCTTGATGTATCTATTCAAGCACAGGTTATCAACCTTTTAAAAGATTTACAAAAAGAACATGGTTTTAGCTATCTGTTTATTTCTCATGACCTTTCAGTTGTAGAACATATTTCAGATAAAGTAGGTGTTATGTATTTAGGAAACTTGGTAGAAATGGGAAGTAAAGAAGATATCTTTAGTAACCCAATGCATCCTTATACAAAAGCACTCTTTAGTGCAGTGCCTATTCCGGATCCTACAGTTAAAATGAATCGTATTATTCTAGAAGGAGACATTCCTTCACCAGCAAACCCTCCAGCAGGTTGTAAATTCCATACACGTTGTAAAGAATGTATGGAAGTCTGTAAGAGTGTAGAACCTAAATATAAAGATTATGGCAATGGTCATTTAGTGGCGTGCCACCTTTATAATCAAGATTAATGAAGCAGTTTAAAGATGATGGGCGTACCATTGCGGATATGAATGTGGAGGGGATGCCATGGTACAAACCACATAAGAAAAATACGGCATCAAGTGAGCCACTACATTTAACAAGAGCTGAGAAAAGAGCCATGTTTATGGGGATTATGTCAGAACTTATTCCCTTGGTGCTCACAATAGTTGTTGTATTTACATTAGTTTTTTTAGCCTTAGATTTATTTTGGCTACGTTCATAAAGCTTAAGAAAAATTTTTAAGCTGATAGATCATTAAAGTATATATTAGAAAGAGCTACAGTAAATGTAAGCCTATACGGCAGTTTAAAGTAGCTCTTTTTATGCATTAATCTAAAAGAGGAAGCTAGACGCTGAAAATAGATGGTGTTAAGCTAAAGATAAAATGATAGAAAAGGAGAAACAGATGGAAAAGTTTAAAGCATATATGAAGCAGATGAGTGATTTAGGGCATGCGATTATGCTCATTGATTGGGATTTAAAAACCGGTGCGCCTAAAAATGCAGCACCAGCACATATTAGTGCACTTACAAATCTTTCAACACAGCAGTTTGAAATGAGTGTGTCTGATGAGATGGGAGCCTTTCTAGAAGAAGTTGAAGCACATCCTGAGAGATTTGATGAGGTAAGCATTTGGGCAGCTAAAAAATTACGAAAAGACTATGATGCCACTAAAAATATTCCAACAGCACTTTACAGTAAGTTTGTGCGTTTAACTTCTGAAAGCGAGCATGTTTGGGAAAAAGCAAAAAATAATAATGACTTTGCTGGATTTAAGCCTTATCTAGAAGAGATAGTGACGACTTTAAAGGAAATGGCGCATTATCGAAATCCGAATCAAAAACCTTATGATGTTTTACTAGATGATTTTGAACCAGGCCTTACAAGTGATGAAATTACACTTATCTTTAGGGAACTACGTGATGGTATTGTACCACTTGTAGAGGAAATCAAGGAAAAAGAACAGATTGATGATCGTATGCTAATAGGACATTTTAGTAAAGCAGAGCAAGAAAAATTGGCTTATTTTATATTAGATTACATGGGCTATCAAATGGATTCAGGAAAACTCTCAGAAAGTGAGCATCCATTTACAACAGGTACAGCACCTTTTGATGTACGTTTGACGACGCATTATATGCTAGATGATGCCCGTTCTTCTTTATTTAGTGTACTACATGAAGGTGGACATGGCATTTATGAGCAAAATATTAATCCAGCTTTTGAAGCAACACCGCTAGCAACAGGAACATCTATGGGGATTCATGAAAGTCAATCACGTTTTTATGAAAATATCATAGGTCGCAATAAGGCTTTTTGGGTGCCTATTTATGGCGAGGTACAAAAAATTATTCCTGGTTATAAGGATGTTGATTTAGATACGTTTTATCGTGGCATTAATAAAGTGACGCCATCACTAATTCGTACAGAAGCCGATGAATTAACATATAGCTTACATGTAATTTTACGTTTTGAACTTGAAAAGGCACTTTTTGAAGGCAGTTTAGAAGTGAAGGATTTACCAGAAGCTTGGCGTGAAAAAATGAAGCATTATTTAGGTGTAGTACCTGAAACGGATACGGAGGGTGTGCTTCAAGATACCCATTGGGCAGGTGGTGCTTTTGGCTATTTCCCATCCTATGCACTAGGCAATGTTTATGGGGCACAGTTTATGCAGCAAATAGAGAAAGAAGAAGGGCCACTAGAAGATTTGCTTGCAAAAGGTGAACTTGGCTGTATTACAAATTGGCTTAATAAACATATCCATCAATATGGTGCAGCTAAAACACCAATAGAAATTATTAGAGAAAGTTGTCATGAGGGCATTAATACAAGACCGCTAATTCGTTACTTTGAAGAAAAATATAAGAAACTATATCATTTATAAGAAATAAAAAAAGCTAGTACATAAGGCAGAATAATGTACTAGCTTTTTTGTTTGTGATAATAAGTTTTGTACCAAAATGTCTAAAAGGGATAAGCTTTTAAGAAAAAAGTTTATTAACGACGTAAAATATTATATAATATTTTAAAATTATAGTTTAGTATATTGATTTTCTGAAAAGTTTCGTTTATACTTACTTTATTAATTTATTACTTTATCATAGTAAAGTGAGGTCGAGATATGAAGAACTATACATTGCATATTCCAGAAGGGGTAAAGGATTATATTGGAGCAGAAGCAGCTCTTAAGGATAAGATTCAAAATCAAATAAAAGAGGTGTTTAGTCATTATAGTTATGATTTAATTGAAACACCTACTTTTGAATATTTAAATGTTTTTACAGTAGGAGAAGAAGATTTTCAACAACCTAGTTTATATCATTTAATTAGCCGTCAAGGGGAAATGATGGCACTTAGAAGTGATATGACGCGTGCCATTGCAAGAGTTGTTTGTACACAGAAAAGCAATACATCTTTGCCACAACGTTATGGCTATATGGCAAGTAGTTTCCGCTATCCAGCACGTTATCAAGGGAAGCTTCATGAATTCACGCAAGCAGGTGTAGAGTTAATTGGCAAAAACTGCTTAGAAGCAGATGCTGAAGTAATTAAGGTAGCGATTGCAGCTATTAAAGCAGCAGGACTTGAAGAGTTCAGCATTCATATTGGAAGCAGTCAATTTTTAGAAAATGTGCTAAGTGATTTAGGGTTAAGTGAAGGGGTACGTGAGCAAGTTTATGAAGTCATGGAACATAAGGATGGGGTAAAACTTCAAAATATTTTAAAGCTATCACAAATTGAGGATGAAACCTTGAGACTTTTACTAGAGCTTACACAATGTGCAGGTAGCATTGAATTACTTACAGCAATTAAATCAAAAATGACATCAGAAAGAGCACAAAAAGCTTTAAATGAATTGGAATCTTTATATGAACTATTAAAAGACTATGGTGTAAGCGAACATGTCTTATTTGATTTTAGCTTATTATCTTATGGGAAATATTATACAGGTATGATGTTCCAAATCTTCTGTGAAGGTGTAGGAAGCGCCCTTGCAGAAGGCGGACGTTATGATCATTTATTAAGTGAGTTTGGAAGAGACCTACCTGCTGTAGGATTTGGTATTAATATTAATATACTTATGCAGCGCCTTATGCAACTTCAGCCTTTAAGTGAAGCACAGACAAATCGTAGTTTAATTGTTTCCTATAAGAACACAAGAAAAGTAAGCATTGAGGTGGCTGAAGAGTTAAGAAAACAAAATATGGTAATTGAAAATAGTTTCTTTGATAATTTTGAAGAGGCATTGGCCTATGCAAAAGAAAAGAAAATAGGTGGTATTTTACACTTTATAGAAGCGGGTAGTATTGAGATTTATAATGTAGCAACAGACCAAGTAGAGGTCAAATCAGTAGATGAATTGATGTAGGGATAGAATAAGTATGTTAAAAATAAAGTAAGCGTATTATGGGAGGGTTTATATGGAACAAGTAACGTTTGCACTTGCAAAAGGAAGATTAGCTAAGCAAGCTATGGGATTATTAAAAGAACTAGGAATTACTTGTAAGGAGATGGAAGAAGAAAGCAGAAAACTACTTTTTACAAGTGATGATGGCAAATATCGCTTCTTTTTATCAAAAGCATCTGATGTGCCTACTTATGTTGATTATGGTGTGGCAGATATAGGGATTGTTGGGAAAGATACGATTTTAGAGGAAAATCGTTCTGTATATGAAGTATTAGATTTAGGCTTTGGGGCATGTAAGATGGCAGTAGCAGGAAAACCTGAAATGAAAGAACTTTTAGAGTCCGGAAAATTTATTCGTGTAGCAACAAAATATCCAACCATTGCAAAAAGCTATTTTGAAAAATTTCATCGTCCTGTTGAAATTATTAAATTAAATGGTTCAGTAGAGTTAGGTCCTATTGTAGGTCTATCAGATGTGATTGTGGATATTGTAGAAAGTGGGAAAACCCTTCAGGAAAATGGGCTTGTAGTACTTGCAGATATTGAACCACTTTCGGCAAGATGCATCGTAAATACTGCAAGTATGAAAGTTAAACATGATGCGATTCGTAATTTACTTAATAATATTGAGGACTTAAGGAGGAAAGCAGATGCTTAAAATAATTGAAACAGAAGGGGCAAAACAAGAATTTTTAGAAACACTTAAAGTACGTGGCAATATGGATACGAGCAAGTTTGCACTTGCAGCAAAAGAGATTGTGGAAGCAGTTCGTACTAAAGGAGATACTGCTTTATTTGAATATACAGCAAAATGGGATTGCAAAGAGATTACACCAGAAAATGTACGTGTAAGTAAAGAGGAGATGCAAAGTGCTTTTGAAGGCTTAGAAGAAGATTTACAAAAGGCCATGCTTTGTTCCGCAAAACGTATTACGGATTTTCATGAAAAACAGAAACAAAATACATGGTTAGATATTAAAGACAATGGCGAAATTTTAGGGCAACGTGTAACACCACTTGAAATAGCTGGTGTATATGTACCAGGGGGGAAGGCGGCTTATCCTTCATCTGTTCTAATGAATGTGATTCCAGCTAAGGTAGCTGGGGTAAAACGTATTGTGATGACAACACCTGCTTCTAAAGATGGTACATTAACTCAAGAAGTACTTGCAGCAGCCTATATTGCCGGTGTAGATGAAGTTTATAAAATAGGTGGAGCACAAGCTATAGCAGCTTTAGCTTATGGAACAGAGACTATTCCGAAAGTAGATAAAATCGTAGGACCTGGTAATATTTATGTGGCGATTGCTAAACGTGAAGTATTTGGTCATGTAAGTATTGATTCGATAGCAGGCCCAAGTGAAATTTTAATTGTAGCTGATGAAAGTGCTAACCCTACGTTTGTAGCAGCGGATTTACTTTCTCAAGCAGAGCATGATGAATTAGCTTCAGCTGTACTCATTACAACAAGCAAAGAATTAGCCAATCAAGTAGTGAAGAAAGTGGCTGAATTCGTAGAAACAATGCCTCGTAAGGCAATTTTAAATGAGTCTTTAAATAATTATTGTGCCATTGTTTTAGTAGAAAATATAGAAGAAGCTTGTAAGCTTTCAAATCAAATTGCACCAGAACACTTAGAGCTTGCAGTATCAGCACCATTTGAAGCACTGACTAGAATTACAAATGCAGGCGCTATTTTCTTAGGTCATTATACACCAGAGCCAGTAGGTGATTATATGGCAGGACCTAACCATGTACTGCCAACCAATGGTACGGCTAGATTTTTCTCACCACTTGGTGTAGATGATTTTGTAAAGAAAAGTAGTGTCTTATCCTTTACAAGAGATGCCTTACTGCCACTTGGTGAAGGTATTGTAAAATTTGCAGAGAGTGAAAGACTTTTTGCTCATGCGCTTTCTGTAAAAGTCAGATTAGATGAAGAGGTGAAATGATGAGATTTTTAAGACCTAGATTTCGAGACTTAAAGCCTTATCACAGTGCTTATGTGACAGAAGGTGTTATCTTAAATGCAAATGAAAGCCCTTATAAGGCACCAGAAGGTTTAGTACAGCATATGCAAAAATGGCTTTCAACTGAAATGCTCAGCTGTCGCTATCCAGATACAGATAGCTTAAAATTAAGTGCGGCACTAGCAGACAACTTTGGCGTAGATGTACGAAATATTGTATGTGGTGTAGGATCTGATGAACTTATTGACTGTATCTTAAGCAGTACGATTGAAAATGATGACAAGGTAATGATGCCTTATCCGTCATTTAGCATGTATGCACAATTTAGTATTTTAAACAGTGCAAGTTTAATTAAGGTACCATTAACGGCAGACTTTACTTATGATGTAGCAGCATTTATTGAGAGTGTTCAAAGGCATCAGCCTAAGGTTATATTTATTTGTAATCCTAATAATCCTACAGGATGCATTATGGCTAAGGAAGATATTAAGCGTATTCTAGAAGTAGCTAAGGGACTTGTGGTGGTAGATGAGGCTTATGCGGAGTTTGATGACTGCAAAGAAAGCGCAATATCTTTTATTAAAGAATATAGCAATCTTATTGTTTTAAAAACATTTTCAAAAGCGTATGCCTTAGCAGGGGCTCGTGTAGGTTATGGCATTGCTTGCTCAGAAGTCATAGATCTTATCAATACCGTACGTGTACCTTATAATTTAAGTATTTTTTCACAGGAAGCAGCGTTTTGGGCTATAGCAAACAAAGCACTTTATAAAGAAAACATTACAAAGATTATAGCAGAACGTTCAGTACTTGAAAAAGGACTTCAAGCTTTAGGCATTAAAACATATCCATCACATGCTAACTTTATTTGGTGTGAGCTTAAAGCGGGGATTTTTGAAGCCTTAGAAAAGAGGCAAATTTATATTCGCAAAATGAATGTAGAAGATAAACCATATTACCGTATTACGGTAGGTACACCAGCGGAAAATCAAATGCTGTTAAAGGCCCTTAAAGAAATGGAGACAGTTCTTTAAAATAGACGTTTAAGCTAGAGGATTTTTAAAATTAGAGATAATAAAATGCATGAAAATAAGGGTAAGAGGAGGAAACAGGAGATGAGACGTGCGGCAATTGGGCGTGATACGGCGGAAACAAGGATTAATCTTAGTTTAAACCTTGATGGTGAGGGGACTGTGAAAGTGACAACAGGTATCGGTTTTTTCGATCATATGCTCACACATATAGGTAAACATTCACTAAGTGATTTAGTCGTAAATGCAGAAGGCGATTTACAAGTAGATTGCCATCATACTGTAGAAGATGTGGGGATTGTATTAGGTCAGGCTATCAAACAAGCACTTGGGAATAAGGAAGGAATTAACCGTTATGGTCAGGCCATTATCCCTATGGATGAAGCACTTATTTTATGTGCGATTGACTTATCAGGACGTCCTTATATTGATGTAGATACACCTTTTACAACAGATCGAATTGGAGATTTTGATACAGAAATGGTAGAGGAATTTTTCCGTGCAGTTGGTGTAAATGCAGGGATGAATCTTCATATACAGGTACTTCGTGGGAAGAATAATCATCATATTGTAGAAGGTATGTGCAAAGCTTTTGCAAAAGCATTATTACAGGCAGTTACCTTAAATCCACGTATTAAGGGTGTACCTTCTACAAAGGGGATGCTAGAGGTCTAGAAAGATAGGAGGCAGGAAATGAAAATTGTAATTATAGATTATGGCATGGGAAATTTAAAGAGTGTCCAAAAGGCATTTGCAGCCTTGAATTTTGAAGCGGAGATTACACATGATCCTAAAGTTATTCAAAATGCACATAAGGTTGTATTACCCGGTGTAGGTGCGTTTAGAGATGCAATTAATCAGCTTAACGAAACAGGACTTACAGAAGCTATTCATCAGGCAGTTAAAGCAGGAAAGCCTTTCTTAGGCATTTGCCTCGGCATGCAGCTTTTATTTGATAAAAGTTATGAGTATGGTGAGTATGAAGGCCTAAAAATATTACCAGGCGAAATTATAAAGTTTAGAGAAGAAGATATGCACCAGGTAAATGGAGAAATGCTTAAAGTACCACATATGGGATGGAATACTTTAGAATTTACAAAGAAATCACCATTATTTGAAGGGCTTAAAGATGAAAGTAGTGTATATTTTGTCCATTCGTATTATTTGCAGACAACAGCTGATATTGTAAGCAGTTATACAACCTACGGGACGCGCATTGCCGTTTCAGCTCAAAAGGATAATGTGTATGCAACACAGTTCCATCCTGAAAAAAGTGGGGATGTAGGACTTCAAATATTAAGAAACTTCGGAGGGTTAAAAGGATGAAACTTTATCCAGCAATAGACTTAAAAGATGGTCAATGTGTCAGATTGCTACAAGGCGATTACAATGAGGTAACGGTTTATGGTAAAAATCCTGCTGAAATGGCAAAAAAATGGGAACGCCTTGGTGGTGCTTATTTGCACATTGTAGATTTAGATGGGGCCAAAGCAGGAGAAAGTAAAAATGCAAAGGCTGTAGCAGAGATTGTAGATGCAATCCAAATTCCGATAGAGCTTGGTGGTGGTATTCGCAATATAGCACAAATTAAGGCACAGTTAGATTGTGGTGTAGACCGTGTCATCTTAGGCAGTGCAGCCATTAAAAATCGTGCCCTTGTAAAGGAAGCTATCGAAACATTTGGGCCAGAACGCATTGTCGTAGGTGTAGATGCAAAAAATGGGCAAGTCGCAATTGAAGGGTGGCTTGAAGTCACGAATACCTCAGCACTTGATTTTTGCAAAGAGTTAGAGGTTATGGGTGTGAAAACAGTTATTTATACAGATATTTCAAAAGATGGTATGATGCAAGGACCTAATATTGAAGAAACAAAGAAACTTGTAGATGAAACTAATTTACAAATTATAGCATCAGGTGGTGTCTCTTGTATGGCAGATCTTGAGAGACTGGAACAAATTCATGTACATGGTGCAATTATTGGAAAAGCCATTTATATAGGTGCAATTGACTTAGAAGAAGCAGCAAAGCGTTTTAGTTAGGAGGTGGCAAGATGCTCAGTAAACGTATTATTCCTTGTTTAGATGTAAAAGGTGGCCGGGTTGTAAAAGGGGTTAACTTTGTAAACTTAATTGATGCAGGGGACCCTGTTAAAATTGCTAAGGCTTACAGTGATGCTGGCGCTGATGAAGTTGTATTTTTAGATATTACAGCTTCATCAGACGAGCGAAATATTATTTTAGATGTTGTGGAAAAGACGGCACAAGAAGTTTTTATTCCATTAACTGTAGGTGGTGGTGTAAGAAGCATTGAAGATATTCGTAATATTTTAAGTGCAGGCGCAGATAAGATTGGCATGAATTCAGCAGCTATTAAAGATCCAAGTCTTATTAACAAGGGTGCAGAACGCTTTGGTAATCAGTGCATTGTTGTAGCCATTGATGCAAAACGCAGATTGGATGGGAGCGGTTTTGAAGTTTATATTCATGGTGGACGTATTCCGACAGGCATTGATGCCATCGCATGGGCGAAAGAAGCTGAAAAACGTGGTGCAGGAGAAATACTTTTAACAAGTATGAATGCAGATGGCACAAAAAAAGGTTATGACCTTGCTCTTACACGTGCAGTAAGCGAAGCTGTTAATATTCCCGTTATTGCATCAGGTGGCGCAGGGAACAAAGCCCACTTTTTAGAAGCATTTGAAGAAGGTAAAGCAGATGCAGCACTGGCAGCTTCTTTATTCCACTTTAAAGAATTGGAAATTAAAGATTTAAAGACTTATTTAAGGGCAAATAATATACCCGTTCGCTTATAGTATAGCGTCGCAGGAATAAGGCAGTAATAAGTAGATAGACATAGGAAAAGGCATATTTAGGAGGAGAAGACATGAATCAAGCAGAATTTATCAAAGAAGTTAAATTTGACGAAAAGGGGCTCGTACCAGTTATTGCACAGGATTTACATTCTAAAAAGGTAAGAATGCTTGCTTATATGAACGAGGAGGCACTTCGTAAAACTTTAGAAACAGGGAAAGTACACTACTATAGCAGAAGTAGACAATCTCTTTGGCTTAAAGGTGAAACATCATCACACTATCAATATTTAAAGAGTATTAGTATAGATTGTGATGGCGATACATTGCTTCTTCAAATCGAGCAAGCTGGTGGGATTTCTTGTCATACAGGACACTCAAGCTGTTTTTATCGTGAACTAAAAGATGACTTAGTTGTAGCTGAACAAATCAAAACAGAAGGCAAGGAAGAAAAAGGAATGCTTTCAGAACTTTATGATGTCATTAGTGATCGTAAGGCAAATCCAAAAGAAGGTTCCTATACAAATTATTTATTTGATAAAGGACTTAATAAAATTCTTAAAAAAGTTGGCGAAGAATGTACAGAAGTTATTATTGCGGCTAAAGAAGAGGATTACAAAGAGATTACCTTTGAAATTGCAGATTTAATGTATCATCTTACGGTTATGATGGCTGAAAAAGGTTTAACATGGGAAGAGGTTGCAGAAGAACTTGCAAAAAGAAAATAGTAATAAACATAAAAATGGATAGATGTATAAAAAAAATGGTTAAGAGTGGTGGAAATAAGTTATAATAATAGGAGAATTTATTTGACATAAGGAGTAAACAGCATGAATAAACCTAAAGTTTGTATTATTTTTACCGGTGGAACAATTTCAATGACTGTAGATGAGGAGATTGGTGCAGCCATTCCTACTTTATCAGGAGAACAAATTTTATCAATGGTTTATAACATTGATAAAATTGCAGATATTGAAGTGGTGAATTTCTCCGAAATTCCAGGCCCACATATGACCATTAATAAACTTTTAGAGCTTAAAAAGTTAATTATAGAAAAGCTTAATGAAGAAGATATTACAGGTGTAATTGTAACCCATGGGACAGATACGTTAGAGGAAACAGCTTATTTCTTAGATTTAACAATAAATCATGAAAAGCCTGTTGTCGTAGTAGGTGCCATGCGTAGTAGTTCAGAACTCGGATATGATGGTTCAAGTAATTTAGCTGCCGCAGTGTGTACAGCTATCTCACCTAAGGCCCAAAATAAAGGCGTACTCGTTGTGCTTAACAACGAGGTGAATGCAGCAGCAGAGGTTACCAAAACAAATACGCTTTCGCTCAATACATTCCAGTCACCTTATGGACCACTTGGTATTATTGATACGAATGACTTTATTGTGTATCGCGATATTGCTTACCGCCAACATATTGATACAGATGTTGTAGAACGTAAAGTAGATCTTATTAAGGCCGTACTTGATATGGATGAACGTTTTATTCGCAGTAGTGTTGATCTTGGGGCAGTAGGCATTGTCATTGAAGCAATGGGAAGAGGTAATGTCTCTCCTAAAATGCTAGAAGGCATTCGTTATGCAATTGATAAAGGGGTAGTTGTTGTGATTGTTTCTAGATGTAACTCAGGACGTGTTTTTGAAAGCTATGGTTATGCAGGCGGTGGCAAAGAACTTTCTGATCTCGGTGTGATTATGGGCAGTGATATGCGTGGACCTAAAGCACGTCTTAAACTTATGTTAGCACTAGGAAAAACAAAAGATATCAATAAGATTCATGAAATTTTTAAAGAAGAAAATTATGATTTATAACAGATAAATAATAAATAGTTGTAAACAAAGCTTGTTAGATCTTAGCAAAATAAGACCTGATAAGCTTTTTTTGAGTAGAAGATTTCTATTTTTAATCTTCTTACGCCTAGGAATGTTGCATAAGCCTTAGCGTAAATAGGATTATGTAGCATCAGCAATAACTTATATACAAGTTATGTTAATTTTATTTACATTTTAGTAAAATAGTGAACAAAAATATGAAGAATATATTATAATCAAAAAAGCACATGTGCACAATGTGAAACGTTATTTACACGATTTTTAAAGCTAATTTGCATATTAAGTTTAGAATATTCTAAACTAATAAAGAAAAAACTAAAATGAGTATGTAAACAGATAGGGGGGCATTTTATGAGTTGTAAAAAGTTAAATCAAATATTTACAGTAGTCTTGGCATTTATGATGTTTATAGCAATAGGGTCTTATAATATAGTAAGCGCAGCAACGAGTGAAGCAACACTATTAAATACCTATGGTAAACTGTTTGGGAAAATTGGCGGTGAAGTAGTTTATTCAGAGTTATGCGATAGCAGCATACGTAACCATCTAAAGACACAGTACAATAGTACAACGATTGGAAATGAGATGAAACCGGATTATATTTTAGGATGGGCGCCAACGCTTATATCAGTAGAAGAAGCTAAAAGTCTTGGTTATTATATACCGGATAATTATAAAGAAAGTACAGTACCTAAACTCAACTTTAGTCAAGTTGATAATGTTTTAAAAACTTGTTATGAAAATGGCATTGCATTACGTGCACATACTTTGGTATGGCATTCACAAACACCTGATTGGTATTTTAGAAGTGGTTATAGCAAAACAAGTGATTATGTCAGTGAAGATGTGATGAATGCCCGTATGGAAATGTATATTAAGACTTATATGAACCATGTACATTCAAGCCAGTATGGCAGCGTTGTTTATGCATGGGATGTTGTCAATGAGTATTTACATGCGACTTCTTCAGGATGGTCTAAAGTGTATGGGACACCTGGTGTACAGGCTGAATTTGTTAAAAGGGCCTTTCAGTATGCCTATGATTGTATCTCTTACTTTGGACTCACAGATTCAGTAAGCTTATTTTATAATGATTACAATACATATATGACTGTAGATGATACGATTAAGCTCATTAATTATATTAATGCAGATAAGAAGATTTGTAATGGGATTGGTATGCAGTCTCATTTATCAACTACTTTTCCAAGCGTTGCATATTATACAGAAGCTCTTAAAAAATTTGCAGCAGCTGGATTTGAAATTCAAATTACAGAATTAGATGTTGCAAATACTTCAGATACTGAACTTGCTAACTATTATTATGATTTATTTACAGCCATTATAAATGCGAAAAAAGCTGGTGCTAATATTACAAGTATTACGTTTTGGGGTGTTTCAGATAGCAATTCTTGGATTGGTGATAAAAATCCATTATTATTTAGTAATATTTATACACCAAAAGCAGCGTATTATTCAGTTTTAAAAGCCTATACAGATGCAGGTTATTCAGAGGATAGTGGAGACAGCGGCAATAATAATGGTGGGAATAGTGATACAACGAATAATAATTATGTCACATTAAATGATGGATGGTATTATATTAAAAATACCAATGCACAGAAATATCTTCAAGTAAAGGATAACACAGGTGCCAATGGACAAAATGTAGAGATTAGTACTGGAACAGGTGTAGCGGGTCAAAAATGGTACTTAACCAATGTAGGAGAGGGTTATTTTACACTAAAAAATGCTTTAGGCTATATGTTGGATGTAGCAAATGGGACAAATACTGATGGGGCAAACATTCAAACTTATATAGCTAATAACATGGATGCACAAATGTTTAAATTGGTAGCAACATCTCAAAATGATGTGTATGGCATTTTAACAAAAAGTTCAAAAGATACGAAAGCACTTGATGTTTATAACTTTGGAACATCAGATGGCTCTAATGTTTGTCAGTGGTCTTATTATCAAAATGAATGTCAAAAATGGATATTAGAACCTTGCAGTGTAACAGGAGATAGTTCTTCAGATAATAATACAGGGGATTTAAATTCATCTAGCTGTAAAGTAGCACTTAAGGTTGTTTCAGACTGGACAGATGGTGCAACTGCTGAGATTACAGTTACAAATTTAACTGGCAATGACTTAAATAACTGGACATGTCGATTTACAACAAATCGTGAAATAACACAGGTGTGGAATGCTAATTTAGTAAGTAGTGAGGGAACAACTTATACAATTACAGGTCCAGAATGGAATGGTTATTTGGCAGCAGGAGAAAGCTATACATTTGGTTGCTCAATGGGAAGCGGTACTGCTAATGTTGAAATTACAGAGGCCTCTTTAAATTAAAGTACATGGGGGATTGATAATATGCGTAAAGGATTACAAATAACTATGAATAAGGCATTAAAACAAACAGGTACAAGTTTATTAGTATTAGGTCTTATAGTACAAGGTGGCATAATGACTTATGCAACAGATTCTGTAAGTTTATTTAATAATATATCACTTACTGAATCTTATAAGGACCTAAATGAAAATAATCCAATTGTTACACAAAGATACAGTGCGGATCCAGGTGTTATGGTTTATGATGATACCGTTTATATTTATTGTACCAATGATTCATTAGAATATAGTAATGGGAGCATAGGGGAGAATACTTATAGTAAAATTCAGACACTGAATTGTTTTTCCTCAAAGGACCTAGTAAACTGGACAGACCATGGGGTTATTCAGGTGGCTGGAAGTGCTGGCGTGGCAAAATGGGCAAGTTGTTCATGGGCACCCTGTGCAACGCATAAAACAATTAATGGGCAAGAAAAGTTCTTCCTTTATTTTGCGAATAATGCAGGTGGTATAGGCGTACTTGAATCAGATAGTCCTACAGGACCATGGACGGATCCTATTGGTAAAGCCCTTGTAGATAAGTCAACGGCTAATTGTGGGGATGTCGTATGGTGCTTTGACCCTGCTGTATTGGTGGATGATGATGGCAGTGGATACCTTTACTTTGGAGGGGGTGTACCTACTGGACAAAACGCGCATCCTAAAACAGCTCGCGTAGTAAAACTAGGTGATAATATGACAAGTTTAGCAGGAACACCTGTGACTATTGATGCACCTTATTTATTTGAGGATTCAGGTATTAATAAGATAGGTAATAAGTATTACTATTCATATTGTTCAAATTGGAATACTGCGGGATCAGGTATTAGCACAGCTGCTATAGAATATATGGTAGGTGATAGTCCTATGGGACCATTTACCCATGCAGGAGAAGTATTTAAAAACCCAGGACTTTATTTTAAAGAGTCAACTGGAAACAATCATCATACTATTTTTGAGTTTAAAGGAGACTATTATCTTGCCTATCACACAAGAACATTAGAGCAAGCTGCACTTGGTCAAAATAAGGGGTATAGAAGTACCCATATTGATAAACTGATAGTTAATAATGGTCAGATATCAGAAGTTAAGGGGACGATGACAGGCGTATCGCAAGTGACTTATTTAAATCCATATCAAAAAGTTCAAGCTGAAACAATGGCTATTCAAGCAGGTGTAAGTATTAGCGGTAGTGGTGATACAAAGGTTACAGATATTAATAGCGGTGATTGGATTGGCGTAAAGGGTGTAAACTTTTCTGAAGGGTTATCTAAGATAACTGTTTCAGCAAAAGCAAGCAGCAATGGTGTGATTAAAGTATGTGAAGGAAGTCCTTCTGGGCAAGTACTAGGTTATATCGAGGTGCCCAATACAAATGGCGCCTATAAAGAAGTGACAGGAACACTCTCAAATGTATCAGGTATAAAAGATATATACTTTGTATTTAGTGGCAGTATGGCATTAGATTACTGGCAAGCAATGAATCAAACAGATAGCAATATGCCAGATGATTCAACAGTAGAAAATTATGTCACACTTCCAGATGGATGGTATTATATTAAAAATACAAACGCTCAGAAATACCTGCAAGTCACAGAGAATGTAGGTGGGAATGGTCAAAATGTAGAAATTGCAACTGGCACAGGTGTACAAGGTCAAAAGTGGTATTTAACAAATGCAGGTAATGGCTACATAACACTTAAAAATGGTCTAGGTTATATGCTGGATATCTCAGGTGGCATAAATGCGGATGGTACTAATGTTCAAATTTATTCAGAGAATAATATGGATGCACAAAAATTTAAGTTAGTCCCTACATCTCAAGATAATGTATATGGTATTTTAACAAAGAGTTCAGGAGATACAAAATCTCTAGATGTATATAATTTTGGGACATCAGATGGTTCGAATGTTTGTCAGTGGACCTATTATAAAAATAGCTGTCAAACATGGGTGTTTGAAGCTTGCAACAATACTGAAGCACCTGATAATTCTAATGAGAGCCCATCTGATTCAAATTCTGATAAAGAGGCGTATGCAGTGCGTTTAAAGGTCACATCAGACTGGACGGATGGTGCAACTGCTGAAATTACAGTCACTAACTTAAGTAATAAAGATTTAAATGGATGGGAATGTACATTTACCACCAATCGTAACATTACTTCTATCTGGTCAGCAGATTTAAAAAGCAGTAATGGGACGACATACACTATTTCAAATCCCACATGGCAACCGGAATTAAAAGCAGGTGAAAGTTATACTTTTGGCTGTGCCTTGGGAAGTGGCCCGGCGGATGTTGTAGTAACAGGTGTAGCAATTCAATAAGCCAAAAAACCTGCTAATGAGGTCTTGATTTCATTAGCAGGTTTTATTTTTTATCCATCAATTATTTTGTCAAAAAATAAAGGGTGAGATTTGAATACTTTATGAAAAGTAAAAAGAATGATATAATAAGGCATTAATAAGTATACTACAGTCATAATGCCATGAGAAATGCGCATTGTAGAGTTATAAGGAGATACATGCATGGGAAAAACGTTAGTATTAGCAGAAAAGCCTAGTGTGGGAAAAGATATTGCCCGCGTTTTAAAATGTCATAAACAAAATGGAAGTTTTATAGAAGGCGATAAATATGTGGTGACTTGGGCAATGGGACATTTAGTAGGACTTGCAGACCCAGAAGCTTATGGTGATCAGTACAAAACATGGTCAATGGAAACATTACCAATGTTACCGCCTAAAATGAAGTTGACTGTTTTAAAAGGGACAGGTAAACAATATCAAGTGGTTAAAACACAGCTTCAAAGAAAAGATATTACAGATATTATTATTGCGACAGATGCAGGACGTGAAGGTGAACTTGTAGCACGTTGGATTATTGATAAGGTAGGTGTTAAGAAGCCTATTAAACGTCTTTGGATTTCATCTGTTACAGATAAAGCTATTTTAGAAGGGTTTAAAAATTTAAAACCAGGAAGTCAGTATGATAACTTATATCGTGCAGCCGTATGTCGGGCAGAAGGTGACTGGCTTGTAGGACTTAATGTCACAAGGGCACTCACTTGCAAATATAATGCACAGCTTTCAGCAGGACGTGTACAATCAGCAACACTTGCAATGATTGTAGATAGAGAGGAAGCTATTAAACACTTTGTACCACAGGCTTATTTTACCATAAGTGCTAAGGCTGTTAATCAAGAGGGGAAGGTATTTACTTTAAGCTATAAAGCAAAGGAACAAAAAACATTAAAAGATGAAAGCAAAGTAGATGCCCTTATTCAACAGATAGAAACAGGTGAAGCTATCATTACAGAGATTAGTCAAAGCAATAAAAAGCAATATGCACCGCAACTTTATGATTTAACAGAACTACAACGTGATGCAAATAAACTTTTTGGTTTTAGTCCAAAACAAACATTAGGAATTATGCAGCGTTTATATGAAAATTATAAAGTATTGACATATCCAAGAACAGATTCACGCTATATTTCAGAAGATATTGTACCTACCTTGAAAGAACGTTTAAAGGCAGTGGCGATTGGACCCTATAGAAGTTTTGCAAGTGAAATTATCAACAAAGGTTTTAAGGTGAGTAAAAACTTTGTTGATAACAGTAAGGTATCTGATCATCATGCAATTATTCCAACAGAAGAAAGTGCTATGCTTACACGTCTTAGTAATGAAGAACGTAAGATTTATGATCTAGTTGTAAAACGTTTCTTAAGTGTGTTAATGCGTCCGGTTGAATATACACAGATGAATGTAACAGTAGAAGTGGCAGGAGAAAGCCTTATTGCAAAAGGCAAGAACATTCAGGAAAAAGGCTGGAAGGCTTTATATGACTATAGCGTAGAAGAAGAAAATGATGAAGAAGTAAAAGATCAAAGTTTGCCAGTTCTTACAAAAGGCGAAAGTGTTAAACTCCAAAGTGTTGCAAAAAACAAATGCTTCACAAAAGCACCAGCTCGTTTTAATGAGGCAACACTACTTTCTGCTATGGAAAAGCCATACCTTTATGTAAATGTAGGTCAAAAGGCAGCAAAAACGTTAGGTGAAACAGGTGGTATTGGTACTGTTGCTACACGTGCAGATATTATTGAAAAGCTCTATAATATGTTTTACATCGAAAAAAATGGCAAGGATATCATTCCAACATCAAAAGGAAAACAGCTTATTGAACTTGTACCAGCAGATTTAAAATCACCACTTTTAACAGCTAAGTGGGAAAATGAATTAGAACTTATCAGCAAAGGCAAACAGAGTCCAAAGACGTTTCTGGAAAATATTCGCATTTATAGCAGCGGCCTTGTTAAAGATGTGAAGAGGTCAACAGATAAATACGTACATGATAATATGACAGGTAAACGTTGTCCTAACTGTGGAAAATTCTTGTTAGATGTTAAAGGTAAACATGGTAAAATGTATGTATGTCAAGACCGTGCGTGTGGTTATAAAGAAACAGTAAGTAAATTTACAAATACACGCTGTCCACAATGCCACAAAAAATTAGAACTGCGTGGGCAGGGAGATGGGCAGATTTATGTATGTACAACATGTACATTTAGAGAAAAATTAAGTACATTTAATAAAAGGTATCGTAGTAATAATGAAAAGGTAGATAAACGTTCTGTACAGAAGTATATGAAACAGCAACAAAAAGAAGATGAAGGTAACTTTGTATTTGCAGACTTGTTCTCAAAGTTAAACAAATAAGATACTTTTAAACACTAAATAAAATGGGTGTCGTAAATTTACGACACCCATTTTATTTATATTAGGCCAATTAAAGTGAGATAAAATAATGATTAATCTAAGAATGTAACATGACCATCTAAGTCATAGTAAGCCCCTACAACTTGAAGTTTGCCTGATTCAATGGCTTCAGCTACGACAGGATTTTGTTTAAGAGTCTCAATAGTAGCCTGAACATTTGTGTGAGAGGCATCTTCAATAGAAGAAGCATTTACAGCTTCTACGCTTGGTGTGATGGCAGCAACAAGTTCGCCGATGGCACCTTCGGGTTCTGATTTGGCTTCATAGGCTTCAAAGGCAGCAGTTACAGCGCCGCAGCTTTCATGTCCCATGACAACAAGAAGCGGGCAACCAAGATGTTCTACGCCATATTCTACAGAACCAAGTGCATATTCATCTAAAATGTTACCAGCAATACGAATTTCAAAAAGTTCTCCAAGTCCTGCATTAAAAACGTGAGATGGTGTAACACGAGAGTCAGAACATGAAATAACTACGGCATAAGGTGATTGCCCATTTTCAAGCTCAGTTCTTTTTGCAGAAGAAACATTAATGATTTCAGTATCATCAGCTACGAAACGTGCATTGCCATCTTTTAAAAGGTTAAGTGCATCTTCAGCAGTTGAAACGTTTGTATCGACTACAAGACTTTCGGCTTCATTTGGTGTAGATGCAGTTTCTGTAGTAGTAGATGGTGTAACTTCAGTAGGCTGGGCAGGTGTATTGGTATTACCACATCCTACGAAAGCTAGTGTGCTCATTAAAACAAATAAAAAAGCAAATTTTTTCATAATCAGTATTCTCCCTATGTAATGAATTAAATCATTGTAAGTGTTAAACACTTAGAAAATGATATTTAAAAATGTGACTTTTAAAAAATATCACAATAAAAACATATATTCAAATTATTTGTTTGAAGCTGTAGAAAATAAATTAGTAAGAAATAAGTAGAAAGAGCTTGTATGTTATAAATAAAATAGGTAAAAATGATTAAATAAAAAAAGAATATATCGATAAATTTAAAGAAAAATAGTTAAAAATAAAATCAAATAATTGATTCGTGTAAAATATTCAACAAATTTTAAACGAAATGTCAAAAGTTAAGACTGGGAAAGGTGGGCGTTGATTCAAGACAAAATATGACATATAATAATAGGCATATAGTGGAAATGTTTATCATGAAATTTATAATATACAAAAGAAAGAAGAGGATGTACGATGAATATCGTTTTACATGAACCAGAAATACCACAAAATACAGGAAATATTGCAAGAACCTGTGCTGCGACAGGTGCTACGCTTCATTTAATTGAACCATTAGGATTTTCATTAGATGAAAAACAAATTAAGCGTGCAGGTCTTGATTACTGGCATTTAGTAACAGTAAAAACTTATAAAAACTATCAGGAATTCTTAGAGAAAAATAATTATCCTAAAGTTTATATGGCAACAACTAAATCACGTCAAACTTACACAGAAGTAGCGTATGAAGAAGATGCTTATATTATGTTTGGGAGAGAGTCAGCAGGTATTCCAGAAGAGATTTTATTAGAAAGTAAAGAAACTTGTATTCGTATTCCTATGATTTCAGAAGCGCGTTCTTTGAACTTATCAAATTCTGTGGCAATTGTACTTTATGAAGCGCTCAGACAACATAATTTTGAGCATCTCAAAATAGCAGGTGAACTGCATCATTATCACTGGTAAGAGAAAATCCTCTTAAGGCTGTATAAAAAACGGAATATTGTGCAATAATTGCAAATGGAAGTTTTAGCTTTTAGGAGGAAATTATGAAATCTTTAATGAAGCGTGTTTTAGGAGTAGGACTAGCGCTTTTAATGAGTACCACACTTTATGCAAGTCCTGTAGAACGAAAGTCAATATTCCCTAAGTATACTGGCATAGTTGCCTCACTTCGTGATGCAAATACAGATATAAGGAGTTATCCAGATCAATATGCCGATATTTTAGGGACTACTTATAGTAAGCAAGTTCATATCATTGGCCAAAATAATGATTGGTATAAAGTGAGTTTAAATGGTGATGTTGGATGGATTCGTAAAACAAGTGTGGAAGTGACACAAAATGAATATATACCATATAGTAAGGTTTTAGGTGAAGAAATCGTAGATTACGGTAAACAGTTTATTGGTACGCCTTATGTATGGGGTGGTAATGACCTAAAAAAAGGAGTAGATTGTTCAGGACTCACCAAAGAAGTATATGAAACTTTTGATATTAACATTACGAGGCTTGCGGCAACACAGGTAAGAGATGGTAAAATCATTGACAAAGCAGAGCTTCGTCCTGGCGACCTTGTGTTTTTTGATACAACAGGTAAGAATACAGGAACGATTTCACATGTAGGGATATACGCAGGTGATAATATGTTTTTACATGCTGATGGTACCAATGGTGTGATGCTCAGTAGATTAGATAGTCCATATTATGCACGCAATTATGTCACAAGTAGTCGTATTATCAATAGTTAAAAAGACATGAGTTAAAAAAACATGAGGCTATGTCATTAGCCTCATGTTTTTTTATAGGAATAAGAAGGTTTAGTTTTTAATATTTGCAAAGCAGACAAATTGTGTCATAATAGAAATAACGTTAAATACAATATAAGAGGTTATAAAATGAACGCAAAAACACTCTATAAATTAGAATTTCATAAAGTACTTGAACTTGTAAAATCGCAAGCAGTGACAGAAGGTGGAAAGCATTTAGTAAGTCAAATGCTACCTTCTTCTGAACTTGAAATTGTTAAGAAGCTTCAAGATGAAACTGCTCAGGCTATGATGATGAGTATCAAGCAAGGAAAGCTACCACTTGCAAGTCTCCATGAGATGAAACCTATTTTAAAAAGAGTTGAAATGGGGGCAATACTTGGTAGTGGAGAACTTTTAGCAGTCAGAGATACTATGCGTATGACAAGACAGGCTAAAAATTATTATCAGGATGCAACAGCAACAGGGCAAACATATGAGGTGCTAGGTGAATATTTTGAAACATTAACACCTTATGCAATTATAGAACGAGAAATTAGTCGTTGTATTTTGGCGCCGGATCAATTTGCAGATAATGCAACACCAGAGTTATATCAAATTCGTCGTCAAATCAAAAATTTAAGTGTAAAGATTAAAGAAGTACTTCAAAACATAATTCATTCCAGTCATTATCAAGATATGATTCAGGACCCTGTTATTACAGTGCGTCGCGACCGTTATTGTATTCCCGTTAAAGTAGAATACAAGGGGCAATTTAAAGGGATTGTACATGATCAATCTGCTACAGGAGCAACTGTATTTATTGAGCCAATGACAGTTGTAGATTTAGGCAATGAAATTAAAAGCTTAGAAGGTAAAGAGCAAGAAGAAATTGAAAAATTACTAATTGATTTAACGAATCAAATTGCACCAATTACATTGGAGATGAGTGTAAATTACGATTACTTAATTAAGTTGGATGCAATTTTTGCACGTAGTGAATTTTCACTGAAGTATGATTGTCGTCAACCTAAGTTAAATAATAAAGGGTATATAAATCTTAAGAAGGCAAGACATCCACTTCTAAATAAAGAAACAGTTGTACCTATTGATGTTTATGTAGGTAAGGAATTTACAAGTTTACTTATTACAGGACCTAACACAGGTGGTAAAACAGTTACCTTAAAAACAATTGGGTTATTTACACTGATGGCAGCTATTGGACTTCAAATTCCAGCAGCTGAAGAAAGTGAAATTGCTGTTTTTGAAGGGATATATGCAGATTTGGGAGATGAACAAAGCATCGAGCAAAGCTTAAGTACATTTTCATCACATATGACAAATATCGTAGAGATTTTAAGAGATATGAGCTTAAATTCGCTTGTGTTATTAGATGAGGTAGGTTCTGGAACAGACCCTATTGAAGGTGCTGCGCTTGCAATGTCTATTTTAGAGCATCTTCGTAAACAGCAAATTCGTACAGTAGCAACAACTCACTATAGTGAGTTAAAGCTTTATGCGCTTTCAACAGATGGCGTAGAAAATGCTAGTGCAGAATTTAATGTAGAAACATTAAGTCCAACTTATAAATTATTAATTGGTGTACCAGGTAAAAGTAATGCTTTTGCTATCTCAACAAAATTAGGACTTCCTGCACATCTTATTGATGATGCCAAAACATTCCTTCAAAAAGAAAATGTAAAAATGGAAGACATTTTAGTAGATCTTGAGCAAAGTAAACGTATGGCTGAGATTGAAAGTGAACGTGCAAGAGCTTATCGTAATGAAGCGGAACGTTTAAAAGAGGAAATTCAAAATGAACGCAAGAAGATTGATAAGGCAAAGAAGAAAATTCTAGAGCGGGCTGAATTAAAAGCCAAAGAAATGCTTAAGGCAGCTGAGATGGAAGCCGATCAAACACTTAAAGAAGTACGTGCAGCAGCTAGAGATGCGAAGGTAATGATTGATGAACGTAGCCTTCAAGAAGCTAAACAAAAGATGACTTCTACAGTAGAAGGTCAAAAGAAACGTATGAGCAAAATAACAGGTAGTCATCGTAATGCACCTAAAAAACTGACAAGTGTAGAAGTAGGTGAAGAGGTAATGGTAGCCTCTCTTATGCAAAAAGGTATCGTTACAAAAGCGGTTGATAGTAGTGGCAAGGTAGAGGTACGCATGGGGATTATGCCAATGAAGGTTAACTTAAGTGATTTAATTCGCGTAGAAGAAACTAATGCTAATGAAGCACCTAAGAAAAAAGTTCGTGGTAAATCCAATACAAGTGGGGTAAGCTATGGTATAAGTAAAACAAGTACCATTTCTACAGAAGTAGACGTACGTGGTATGATGGTAGATGAAGCAAATCCTATAGTAGATAAATATTTAGATGATGCTTATTTATCTGGTTTAAAACAAGTAACAATTATTCATGGCAAAGGAACAGGGGCCCTTCGTGCAGGAATTACGCAAATGCTACGTCGTCACCCACATGTAGCATCACAAAGACCTGGTACTTTTGGTGAAGGGGAAATGGGTGTAACAGTTGTCACATTAAAATAAGAATGTAATGATAAAATGATAAAGTTGATATGAGTAGGACATGAAAAAGATATATTAAATGGCAGAAAGAATCAAAGAAATAAAGAAGAGAGAGGAATAGATATGCTTAAGATACTGATAATAGATGATGACACCAACATTTCCGAACTTATTTCCTTATATTTAAATAAGGAAGGTTATCAAACAAAGGAGGTTCATAGCGGACGTGCAGCCCTTGTAGCATTTGAAGAATATGGACCAGATTTGGTTCTTTTGGATGTCATGTTACCAGAAATTGATGGTTATGATGTATGTAAAGAAATTAGAAAGAAAAGCCGTACGCCGATTATTATGCTGACAGCTAAGGGCGAAGTATTTGATAAAGTTTTAGGGTTAGAATTAGGGGCAGATGATTACATGGTAAAACCATTTGATCCTAAAGAGCTCATGGCAAGGGTAAAGGCTGTGCTGAGACGTAATATCATGCCAGTAGAAACGATTGAAACCAAAAATCGTATTGTACTTGATAATTTAATTATTGATAAAGACAATTACTCAGTAACCTATGAAGGAAGTCTTGTAGAACTTCCACCAAAGGAATTAGAGGTTTTATACTTCTTAGCAAGTCATCCCAAACAAGTATTTACAAGGGAACAACTTTTAGATAAGATTTGGGGTTATGACTTTGTGGGTGATACACGAACTGTGGATGTACACATTAAGCGATTAAGAGATAAATTTGAAGGTGATCATACATGGAGCATAAAAACCGTTTGGGGAGTAGGCTACAAATTCGAAAAATAAAAGATACATTTGAATTTTCGTCTCTTTTTAGCCGTTTAGTAACAGTCTATATTAGCATTTTAACAGTCACACTTATTATATTATTTATTACTTTTACAAATACATTTCGCTCGTATTTTGTACAGTACACTCAAGATATGATGATTAAACAAGCACAAAGCTTAGCAGAAGAGTACTATAAGCTTGGACATTTTAGTAACTATCGTGAAGAAGGTGTGGAGAAAATCTTTTATCGTATTGAGGTAATGGAAAGTTATATGCAAGCAACCTCTTGGCTTGTTAGACAAGACGGGACGGTTCTTGCACTTTCAGATAAGGGCGTTGTACCTATTGATTATCAAAATATACTTAATAGACAAGATATTGAAAAAGTATTTGAAGGTAATATTGTGCGTATTGAAAATGGTTTTAAGGAATACTTTTCAACACCGGTTTTAACAGTTGGTTATCCGATTGAAATAAGGGAAGAAATTTATTTTGCTTTATTTATTCACACACCTATGCCAGTTATTTTAGAAACAATTGATGAGGTACGTAATATTATTTTACAAGTAGTTGGTCTTATCGGAAGCTTTTTATTTGTATGGATTTATTTTATTTCTAAGCAAATGACGCGGCCACTAAAGGAAATGAATGCAGTGGCTAAGACTATTGCTAGTGGTCAATTTGATAAGCGCATAGAAATTAGAGGGAAAGATGAAATTGCTGAGCTAGGAATGTCATTTAATAATATGGCACAAGAACTTGATAAGATAGAGGAAAATAGGAATAGTTTTATTGCAAATATATCTCATGATTTACGTTCACCACTTACGTCAATACAAGGCTTTGTGACGGCAATATTAGATGGAACGATTCCGCCAGAAAACCAAGAAAAATATTTGAAAATTGTACTTAATGAGTCAAAGCGTATGATTAATATGACTAATAAAATTCTGGATTTAAGTAAGTTAGAAGAAGGTCGTGTGCCAATTGAAAAGGTACCTATTAATATTAATAGGATGATTGAGACTGTGGCACTTACTTTAGAAAATCGTGCAAAAGAAAAAGATGTCCAGGTAAAGATTGAATTAGATACGAAATGCAATTATATATTAGGTGACATGGATGGGATTAGCCGTGTTTTACAAAATTTATTAGATAATGCTTTAAAGTTTGTAAATGAACATGGTGAAATTAAGATTATTACAACGAGTTATCGTAATAAGGTATGGGTAGGTATTTGCAATAGTGGACCAGCTATTCCAAGGGAACAACAGAAGATGATTTGGGATCGTTTTTATAAAGGGGACCGCTCGAGAGGTCAAGATAAGAGAGGTGTAGGTTTAGGTCTTGTCATTGTTAAAGAAATTTTAAAGCAACATGGTGAGATGGTTGGAGTACGTTCCGAACCGGGAGAAATGGTTACGTTTTATTTTTCTTTAACACCACAAAAAGAAAGTTATGAAAATTAACAAAAACTTCATAATTCGGCATTATACTGACCGAGAAGACAAGTTAAAGGGAGGAATACTTTATGAATGAGTCAAATGATTTTAATCAAAATGAGGAAAGCGTAAAGGAAGCTAATAATTTAAATTCAAGTGAGAATGAACATATTGAAATGACATATAATCCTGAAATCACTAAGGAGAACACGGAAGAGTTCGTGACTCCCTTCCCTAACAATGAAACCCAATCAAATAAAAAATCCACTTGGCCTAAGTTTGTGGCAGGTGTTGTAATAGGTAGTTTAGTAGGTGGTACTGCAATAGGTTCTAGCTTTGCACTTATAAGCTCAAAATTAGGTAACAACAATGGAAGTGGCCTTGTTGTACAGCAAGCTGTGACAGGCAATGGTACAGATGGCATCGTACAGCCTGTTGCACTTAATAATAATATTACAGATATTGCTAATAATGTAGGGCCAAGTGTTGTGTCTATTTATAATACAAAGGTTGTTTCCACTTTTTTAGGAGATTATGACCAGTCTGGTTTAGGTTCAGGTGTAATTTTCAAAGAGGATAATGAAAAAGTATATATGGTAACAAACTGCCATGTTGTAGAAGGTGCGACAAGTTTAGCTGTTAACTTTCTTGGCAATACAAAAGTAGAAGGAGAACTTATTGGACAAGATGCAACAACTGATTTAGCTGTTGTTGCTGTACGTAAGGAAAATCTAGATGCGGATACATTAAGTGGTATTCGTATAGCTACACTTGGTGACAGTGATCAGGTTCAAGTTGGACAACTGGCAGTAGCTATTGGTACCCCTATGGAAGCGGCTTTTAATAATACAGTAACAGTAGGTGTTATTAGTGCGATTAATCGTGAAGTCCAAGTAGATGCTTCTCGTACGATGACATTGTTACAAACAGACGCTGCTATTAATCCTGGGAATAGTGGTGGGGCTTTAGTTGGACCTACTGGAGAAGTAATTGGTATTAACACCGTTAAATTGGTAGATAGTAGTGTAGAAGGTATGGGATTTGCTATTCCTATTAATTCTGTAAAGCCAGTTATTGAAGAAATACTTGAGAATGGTACAATTGAAAGACCAAGCTTAGGAATTATGGGAAGCAATGTAAGTAGTGATGCTTCAAATATGTATGAGTTACCAATTGGTATTTATGTGGCACAAGTTACACCAGGTGGTAGTGCAGATATAGGTGGTATTGAGGCCGGTGATATTTTATTTGAGTTTGATGGGACACAAATTACAGATATGAACCAACTAAAATCACTAATTGCAAATAAACGTGTAGGTGATAAAGTAGAAGTGAAGGTTGTACGTAATAAAGAAAAGAAAGTTTTAAATATTACACTTAAGGCGACAAGAGTGACGACAACAACGAACTCTAATCCTACCAGTTTATATTAATTAATGTCTATAAGAGCTGCTTTGCTAAGTAATTTAGCTTTGGAGCTCTTTTTACATTGAAATTATAGGTTAGATTTGGTACTATTACTTGTAGAAGCAAATAGGGAGAGATCAATATGATGACAATTAGTGCATTAAAACCTCAAGAGACAATTAAAGGCACATATTTATGTAAGTATAAACAAATATTAAAAAATAAAAATGGAAAAGACTATTGCACTGTACGCTTTCAAGATTGTACAGGAACAGTAGATGGTAAGATTTGGTCACTGCATAGTGGTATTATGCCATTTGAAGTAGATGATGTGGTAGAAGTTGAGGGTGAAGTGATTTTATATCAAGAAAATCTGCAACTCAATGTAAATAGTATAAAGAAAGCAGAAGAAGGAACATATAACTTAAAAGATTATTTGCCACATACAAAAAAAGATGTGGATATCTTAGAAAGTGAATTACTAGGTATTATAGATCAAGTTCAAGATATGTATATTAAAAAGCTTTTAGAAAGTATATTTTGTGAAGAAAGTATTTACGAGCGCTTTATAAATCATAGTGCAGCTAAAAGTGTTCATCATGCCTATTTGAGTGGTTTATTAGAGCATACAGTAACTGTGACTAAAATAGGTATGCATATGGCAGATTTATATGAAGGTGTAAAGAAAGACTTTGTCATTGCAGGTTGTTTACTTCATGATATTGGCAAGCTTTATGAATTAACACCATTTCCTAAAAATGATTATTCAGATGAAGGACAGCTCATAGGACATTTAGTTATCGGTGCAGAAATTATTCATGATAAGGCAAGGGAAATATCTGATTTTCCCAAAGAAACAGAAATGCTCTTAAAACATATTGTGATTGCCCATCATGGAGAATATGAATATGCATCACCTAAACGTCCAAAATGTATTGAGGCTATGATTGTGCATTTAGCAGACTACTCAGACTCTAAGCTCAAGATGTTAGAAGAAATGCTACAGGCAGCACCAATAGATGAGTGTTATATTGGGTATAATAAAATATTAGGTAGAAATATTCGTCAAATCAAATGATGAAGAATAAAAATTCTAAGAATCAAGGACCTAAAAATGCGAGTCTAAAAATATCTGCCAATGAGATTAATCGCTTTGTATATTGCCCTTATCAGTGGTATTATAGTCGTTATTATGGTCAAAAGGATTTGAAGGAAAGATATAAAGCACTCAAAGATAAAAATAGTCAATTAGAGAGTAATTTCAAAAAAGGCTTACGTTTTCATAAGAATTACTACTTAAGTTATCGTTTTCAAAAATGCATACGTTGGATTATCGCACTAACGGCTCTTGGGTTTATGATTTGGGTGGTGATAAAATGTCGTTAGTAGGACAAATAGTAGGAATTGGACTCATGACAAGCGTTCTGTGGATTAGTTTTCGTCCAACTATTAAAGAAAAGCATAAGAAAGATATAGGTGTAAGAGGGGCGAGTCCTATTTATGCCGATGAAAAAGGGGCTAAGCTTTTAGTGGCACCAGAATATAATTTACAAGGTAAGCCAGATTATATTTTTGAAACATGGTGTTTAAAACGTTATATTCCGTTAGAGATTAAAAGTGGCCGTTTAAAAGAAGATGAAGAACCACATCCAGGGGACCTTTATCAGCTCGTGGCATATTTTTTAATTATAGAAGAGATTTATGGTAAAAGACCGCCTTATGGGAAATTAGTGTATGCCAATAAAACATTTACCATAAGGAATACGGCAAGACTAAGACGTGAACTTAAAGAGATTTTAAAGCAGATGCGTGGTATGCTAACGGGAGAATCTATGCCCTTAGCAGAGCCTAATTTTATGAAATGCAAGAACTGTGTATGTCAAAGAACAGTCTGTGAATTTCAAGAATAAGGAGGGGGGAAAGTGAAAGAAAAAGAAAATAAGTCAAAAAAGGGTTCAGCACTTTTAGATCATATGATCCAGCGCAATATAAGTAGTTCTATGCAGAATGTGGATGATAAAGTGATTGCACAGGCTATAAAAACCCTTTTAATGAAAGATGACAATAAATATATGAACTAGGAGTATTCATGGAACAACCAATTTTAAAAAATCAGCATTATGAAATAGAAATAATAGACCTTGGGGCACAAGGAGAAGGTATCGGAAAAATCGGTGAATTTACTGTATTTGTACCAGATGCTATTACAGGTGATAAGGTAGAAGTACGCCTTGTTAAAGTAAAAAAGAGCTATGGTTATGGCAAAATGATGAGGCTCATCACGCCATCACCATTTAGAGAAGAACCAACTTGTCCTGTGGCTACGAAATGTGGCGGATGTCAAATCCAACATATGAAATATGAGGCACAGTTAAACTGGAAGACAAACAAAGTAAGGGCATGCCTTGAACGTATAGGTGGCTTGAAAAATATTACAGTAAAAGATACATTGGGAATGAAAGTACCATACAACTATCGTAATAAAGCGCAATATCCTATTCGTAAGGAGGGAGATACTGTAGAGATGGGATTTTTTGCTCAAAGAAGCCATCGCATTGTGCCATCTAATAAATGCAGTATTCAAAATCCTAAAAATGAAGAAATTATGCGTATCGTAACAGACTTCTTAAATGAAAATAACATTGCTATATATAATGAAGAGACACATAGGGGGCTTGTACGTCATCTAATGATTAAGACAGGTTATCATACAGGTGAAATTATGGTTTGTCTTGTGATTAATGGGCGTAAATTACCGAAATCGGAGGAATTTGTTACAGCACTTAAAAAGGTAGAAGGCATCAGTAGTATTTTACTTAACCATCAACTTGATAAAACAAATGTTATTTTAGGCTATGAGACAACACTTCTTTATGGAAAAGAATATATTATTGATAAAATAGGTGATTTAAGCTTTAAGATTTCGCCTCTTTCATTTTTCCAAGTTAATCCACTTCAAACAGAAGTCCTTTATAAAAAGGCACTTGAGTATGCACAGTTAACAGGAGAAGAGACAGTATGGGATGCGTACTGCGGAATTGGAACGATTTCACTCTTCTTAGCACAGAAAGCAAAAAAAGTATATGGTGTAGAGATTGTACCACAAGCCATTGAAAATGCTAAAGAAAATGCTAAGCTTAATAATCTTACGAATGTAGAGTTTTATACAGGGAAAGCAGAAGAAGTTATCCCAAGACTTTATAAAGAAGAAGGGGTTATTGCAGAGACAATTGTCGTAGACCCACCACGTAAGGGTTGTGATATGTATCTTCTAGAGACACTTAAAGTAATGGCACCGCAAAAAATTGTCTATGTTTCTTGTGATCCAGCAACACTTGCACGAGATTTAGCTTATCTAACAGAAGAAGCAGGTTATACTGTAGAAGAAGTACAACCTGTAGATATGTTTCCTCATACCACGCACGTGGAGTGTTGTGTGTCGTTAAAAAAATTAAATAGAATCTGAAGGGAGGGTAAACCTATAATTAATCGTAGGTTTACCTTCTTTATCAATTACAATTGAATTGATGAACTGTGTAAGGATTTCAGCGTTAAGCTCTGTAATGGTGCCATAAGCTGAAATCCTTTTTATTTCTTTAAGATAGCTATTTTTATCTAATCCATCTAGGGATTTTTCGTATTCAGATAAGTCTTCCTTAAGTTTAATGATTTGAGAAGAAATATCTTGAGTAAAAATCTGATATTCCTCTTTCGTAATAATATCATTAATTAAATGGCCTAGAGCCTTATTTTTTTGCTCATTTAAACAAGCTATTTGATTTTGACAGTTTGTTATGAGAGACTCTAGTTTCTCAGCAGAAGAGAGTAGAGAAGTTTCTACTGATTTAAGCTGAGAGGTATTGGAACTATTCTGAATAAATTGATTCAGTTCCTTAATAACAGTTTCAGCAAGAGCAGCTTCTCTAACTCTATGGCTAGAACAAACCTGATTACCACGTCTGTCATAGGTGCCACATACATACCCTTTACTATTGGCTTTATAATGAAAACCTTTACCACACTGATCACAAATCAGTAGATTAGAGAAGAGATGTGTATTAGATCCAGTAATGACCTTTCTTTTTTTATTCAACCGATGCTGCACGTTATTAAACAGTTCTTCATCAATAATGGCTTCATGTGTATTTTCTACAATAATATGTTGCTCAGCAGGAAGTTCTTTCCGAGCTTTTGAAGTTACACTAATGGTGGTTTGACGTCCTTGTACCAGATGCCCTAAGTAGTGAGGATTATGTAGTATAAGTTTAATACTAGAAGCATGCCACTCATTAGAAGCATTTGCCTTACCAGCTACTTGAGCAGGTGTAGGAACACCTTCTCTGGTAAGTTCATTCGCTATCAACGTTTGACCTTTTCCACTTAAATAGTCTTTAAAGATTCTAATCACGATATTTTTGCAGTATTCGTCTCTAATCTGTAGCTGACCATCTACTATTTTATAGGCATATGGTGGAATAGAGCCTTTAAATTCACCACGCTTAATTTTATTAGTAAGAGAGTGTTTAACACGTTCAGAGATACGCTGAGATTCCTGTTCATACAGCCAAGCATAAAGACCAAACATGCTACGATTTCCTTCAAGTGTATTAATAGCATTATCTAGGGTCACAATATCAATTTTATTATTCTCAGCTAGGTTCTTAATGCGATAAGAAAGTTCACCATTACGAGCCAATCTTGAAAGCTCTTTAGCTAAGATGATGCTAAATTTTCGCTGTTCCATATCTTTAATTAATCGATTCAAATTTTCACGATTAGATGTTGTCCCTGACTCTATATCAACATAGAAATCATAAAGTTCCCAATTACGTTCTTGAATGAAGTTAATAAAAAGTTCTCTTTGATTTTTTAGAGAAGCCTGTTGCTCAATTTTTTGAGTGCTTACGCGAATATAAATTGCACATTTCATAGTTTATTACATCTCCTTTGTTAATTGAGATGTAGTTTGTTTACCTAAGTCAATTATAGAAATAAGGGAACTAAGTTGTCAAATTATATCTAAATAACTATTAAATATAACGACTTAGTAGTAAAATCGAATATATGCTATAGAAAGTACTAGGTAAAATGTAGGAATTCAATAAAGAAATGAAGTTCCAAGAATTATTAAAAGAAAATATTGATTTAGAGTTGCTGTTTATTAAGTACTTACTGGATCGTGAAGTGACAGATGAGAAAATGGGCGAGTATGCATTAAACTATACAACGCTAACAGATGATTAAAAGTGGGAATTTGCAATGTTTTACAAGCAAGAATTAAATAGAAATATGTTTATATGGCCAGATTTCCTACTAAATATGGAAATGCCGATGGAGATATTTAGAAAGAATATGAAGTTGTCAACGCTTGAGATTACAAAAGACAGGACTGAATAAGAGGAGTAAAGTAAAAGGAGACGTGAGAAGAGCAATGATATTTGTAACAGGAGATACACATAGGGAGTTAGATCTTGAAAAACTACACACTTCTCATTTTCCAATGCAGAAAGAGTTAACTAGAAATGATTATCTTATAATCTGTGGGGACTTTGGTGCAGTTTGGAATAATAGTAAGTATGATGACAGTACACTTGATTATCACAATAAAAAGCCCTATACAACGCTCTTTGTAGATGGAAATCATGAGAATTTTGACTTGTTAAATGGATATAAAATAGAAGAATGGCATGGTGGAAAGATTCATCGTATTAGGGAAAATGTAATACACCTAATGAGAGGGCAAATCTATACAATAGATGATAAGAAATTCTTTGTTATGGGAGGAGCAAGCAGTATTGATAAAAATAGCCGGATACCATTTGAGTCTTGGTGGCCTCAAGAGTCACCCACTATGGCAGAATTAGATGAAGCACAAACAAATTTAGATAAGCACCAATGGGAAGTGGATTATGTGTTATCCCATACGACATCTAATATAGTGATGCAAGAATGTATTGAATTTCAAAAAGAAAAGGAATCAGTGAATGAGTTTTTTGATATCTTACAAAGGAAGCTTAAATATAAATGGTGGTTCTTTGGGCATTTCCATATAGACGAGATTTTTGAATCTCATAAATCTACTTGTTTATATGACCTTATCAGAGACTTAAACAATATTGAAGTTGGAGGGTTAAAACAAAAAGATAATATTTATTTTTCAGAGGATAGCATGCGGATGGAAAGCCTTGCGAATATATTGCTACATGCTATAGAACTTATCAAATACAACTATGATCAAGAAACCTGTGACAATAGAACAGAGGGCTTACTAACAAAGAGTGATTGGTATAGACTGTGTGAAGACTTTGAAGATGTCATTAATCAAGAGATAGCATCTGAAGCCACCAAGGTAGAACTCATACATGCTATGATGACAGATGAGTACTGGAAGAAATGGTATGAGAGAACGTGTAAATCATAGTAACCCAAAAGGCACAATTTAATTGCAAGAGATTAGATTGTGCCTTTTGGCATGATAAGATTACATTATAATTTTATATTGCCTATCTCTCTGAGAATATTATAAATTTTCAAGTACCTTTCTTATACAAGTTGATTAGTTTTTGTATTTGTAGTAAACATCAATGTGCTGGCTATCCTGAATTTCTATTTTTTCAATGAATAGATTAAGAATAGTAGGGCTTAGTGTAGAAACTTGCCTTTGATGAATAAGTTGCTGGAGGTCATCTAATACAGTAGATTTATTGAGCTCTGTTATCAATAGGCTATTAGAATGTAGTTTTGTCTCTAGCATTTCTGTAGACTGACTATCTAAACTAATAAAGGAAGTGTATTGCTCATTTGTAATATCCCCTTTAATAAGCTTTTTTAAGGCTGAATTGTTTTCAGACTGAATCTGCTTGAGCTGTTTTTGAAGAGAACGATTATATTTAGTTAAGGTACTTACTTCTCTTTTTATATATTTCTTCAAATCTGAGATGGAGCAATTGATAGTGGCATCCTTTAATAGTTGATTAATATCATCTAAAATAGCAGTAGTCAAAGCATTTTCTTTGATACTATGAGAACTACAGTAATCCTTGCCTTTTTTATTATATGTACCACAAATATAGCCTAAACGGTTAGCACTATAGTGCATGGCCTTTTCACAATCTTTACAAAAGAGTAGATTAGAGAATAAGTGAAGTTGAGGAGCAGGTCTTGCTTTTTTGCGATTGCTTAGCATAAGCTGAACGGCATCAAACATTTCCTTAGTGATAATAGGATCATGCATATGAGGAACGACAATAAAATTGTCTTCTTCAATTTTTTTGCGTTTTTTACAAGTTACACTAATAGTAGATTCTTTTCCTTGAACTAAGTCACCTACGTAATGTCTATTTTGCAAAATGGTTTTTATGGTAGATCCATACCAATATATAGAGGCGTTACGTTTATTAGCAGTTTGGCTAGGTGTTGGAATCTTTTCTAATGTTAGGTTACGAGCTATTTTATCACAGCCTAATCCCGCTAGATAATCTTGAAAAATACGACGTACTATATGAGGTGTGTGATCGCTTCTAATTAGTAATTTTTTATTTTCAATGCGATACCCATATGGAGGAATAGAACCCATGAAATGCCCGGCTTTAGCGTTAGTTCTTAATGCAGTTTTTGTACGTTCACTTGTCTTTTGTGCTTCATTCTCGTAAATCCAAGTATACAATCCAAACATTTCATTGGAACCTTCAAGCATGTTGATAGCTCTATCTAGAGTTAACAGCTTAATATTGTATTTTAGAGCATTATCTCTAATTTGATAAGCTAAAGCTCCGTTTCTCGATAGCCTGGAAAGTTCTTTAGCTAAGATAATATCAAATTTATTCTTGCTCATATCATTTATTAGACGTTGTAAGTTTATTCTTTTAGAAGTCGTACCAGATTCAATGTCTATATATTCTTCAACAATTTCCCATGAATGGTCTGCAGCATATTGTTGAAATAGAAGATGCTGATTTTCAATAGAACTTTTTTGTCCTTCACTGTCTTTACTAATTCTAATATAAACTGCACATCTCATGCTGCCACCTCCTCAGTGTCTGCTTCAGGATTAACTGATTTAGTTATTTTTGCAATAAATTCATTTATTAGTAAATCTGTAAGAACAGATGAAAGATCATCTAGAGAATGTGTTGATGTATCACTAAAGATTCTTTGTATTTTCATAAATTTAGTCTCCTAGTTAATAATTTAATGTCATAAATAAATAGTTCATATAACCCAGTTTGGGGTACATGAGAAAGATTATAGCATACTGTACAAGCCCCTCAAAGTGAATTTGAACGTTTTGAGTATAGGCATTGAGTATCAAAGGCTATAGGAGTTGATTGTGTGAAAAGATTATAAATATTTGATGTCTGTATTTCACAAAATTAGTTTCCTAGATAAAAAATTAATGCCTTAAATAATAGTTTGTATAATGGGATTTAGGACACATGAGAAAGATTATAGCATACTGTACAAGCCCCTCAAAGGAGAATTGAAGGTTTTGAATACAGATGTTGATTATCAAGGGGGATAGAAGGTAGTGATGTAAAACTCACTACAAATGTTTAGATAAATTATAGGATTTCATTTTGAGTTGGAGGAGATTATAGGATATTCAAAAGTGCCCTCAAAGTGAAAATAGAATTTTTTAAAATGAGAGCTAATTCTTATGTTTATTTAAAAATATATTCTGAATAACATAAAAAAATGTACATGTAAAATTCCCTTGCATTGGCTATTTGAGAATAGTATGATTGATTTTACGTTCTCAAAAATGGAAAATTTTGAGGGCAAAATCTTAAATAATAAATATACGCCATTGTTGCAAAAAAAGAGATAAAAAAACTCATATAAACATTGATTTTGCAATAAAAGTAGAAAGGGACGACCTATGGTACATACATTAGAATTTTACGTAAATATAACACACGTAGAAAAAGAACTTGTAGAGCGAAAGCATGGACAATATATAAAAGGAGTTATTAGAAAACTTGAAAGACAATTTAGTAAATTTAATATAAGAATTGGGAAACCGATGTGGAATGGGAGTTATAATATCTATCTTCAGTTTGATGCAGTTGAGTTGTTAGGGCGAACAGAAGATGGAGAGATTGTTCCAGATGATTATGAACTAATACAATTTCATATTCTGGAATTGGAACATCAATTATTTGATTTCCCAGATAGACATTTTATTCTGAACCGCATTGATTATAGAGTGGATTTAAAAGTGGAAAATAAGGAGCATCGTAAAATCTTATTTAAGTTATGGAGAAAAATAGCAAAAAGCTATGGACATTTAAAGAAGAGAACTAAGAAGAATGCAACTAGAGAACAGAAAGATGGCAAGGAAATCTATAGATCAGAGAAATCCTATCAAACCACAATATATTTAGCTTCAAAATCGTTAGTCGTTTGTTTGTATGACAAAGAAGAAGAGAGAAGAAGCAAAGGAATGGAACCTTTGCCATATGAAAGAAATGTTATTAGATTTGAAGTTAGATTAATGCGAAATCATCTCGCATATAAGGCTAGAGAGGAGAAGGTATATAAAGATAAAAATAAAAAGAAGAAGGAAACAAGAGAAAGAAGTTTAGAAGCTTACATGGAGAAGAGATGCTTTGATGAATACATAAAAAAATACATAGTCACCATATTTGGAACGGAAGATTTTCATAAACTTGATGTTATTAAATCAAAGCTTATAGAAGCAGAAATAAAGAATGCTCAAAGAGACAAGCTGATTAACTTTATCAATATCATTGCACGAGCTGGAGTGGAAGGAGTAATTAATTATAGAGGCACGAAAAGTAAGAAGAAAGGAAGTTGTTCTAGGTATACCATGAAAAGATACCGACAGATTCTCAGTGAACTTGATATACATATTATATCTTTACCATTAAAAACAAAAGGTGTAGGAAATATCCTTGAGAATCCTTTAGGGAAATGGAAGATGAATAATGAATAACTATACTAAAATATTTTTCATAAAGTATAAATTTACAGTTTGTGAAAATAGAAAGGAGACAATATGCAACAAAATTGTATAAAGATACACAATGGCACCAAGGAGTCTAGAAGTATTATAGAGATTCAAAACTATATTACTCAGCTAGAAATAAATGATTATAGACTGAAAAAGAGAATCAAAGATATGGAGCAGCTGAGTGGAAAATATGAAAAACTGGTTTCTGATTACGAAAGCGTAATGGAGCAGCTAGAGCATGTGAATATAGAGCTTGCTTATTATCAAGCTATAAGCATTGCTAAAAATAATGGTCGTCCTGGAAAATTATCCACACAAGAGGTTTATGAAATAAGAGAGTTGAGAAAGGCAGGAAACACATTACAACTGATAGCCGAGCAATATCATGTTTCAACTGCTTTAGTGCATAAAATCACTAAAGATATTAAAACTGATAAGCATAAAAAGTGATAAAAGCAATGTCGCACAGTAAAGAATGATAAAACGGATAAACATATTGAAAAATAAGGATTTTAATGTGCTAATATCCTTGTTAAAATCAATCAACTTTTTAATTTAGGATAATAGAAGTGTACATTGAATAACAAAAAATAAATCGAGAAAAAGGAGAATATAGATATGTGTAAAATCATTTCAGTTATAAACGAAAAAGGAGGAGTAGCAAAGACAACAACAGTTTATACTGTTTCTGAATGCCTTGCTAAACAAGGAAAAAGAGTGTTAATGATAGATTTTGATCCACAATCGAGTCTTACAGTTATGGCTGGGTTTGAAGAAATAAATCAAATGCCTAAGACTATCGCCCATTTAATGAGTGATTCAATAGATAAAAGGGAAAATCTAAATCTTAATTATGATATCGCGGAATTAAGAAATGGTGTGTTTTTTATACCTGCTAATAAGGAATTAACAGCTATAGAAGTGTCATTAGTAAATGTTATGAGTAGAGAATATGTGCTAGCTGATATACTTGAACAGCTCAAGTCAGATTATGATTATATTATTATAGATTGTTCACCGTCTCTAGGTTTACTAACTATAAATGCATTAGCTACAAGTGATTCAGTTATTATTCCTGTTACTGCAGAATATTTATCTGCCAAAGGTCTTGAAATGCTTTTGGAAACAATTTTACGTATCAAAAGAAGGATTAATCCGCAGTTAGATATTGAGGGAATTCTGTTTACACAATTTAAAGAGAGAAATAGATTAACAAAAGCAGTAGTAAAAATGATCGTTGATGCGTATGGTGGAGTTATACCAATATTTCAACAAACAATAGCATATTCTACAAAGGTAGCACAAGCAGCAATGTATCAAAAAAGTATTGTAGAGTATGCACCACAACATAAAGCTGCACAAGCTTATATTCAAGTAGCAGAGGAGATAATAGCAAATGAAGAATAGTACATTAAAGAAATTAGATAACTTATTTCAAGATACTGCTATACTTGAGCTACATATTGAACAATTAATACCTTATCATGATCATCCATTTAGATTATATGAAGGTGAACGTTTAGAGAATATGATTCATAGTATTAAGGATTTAGGAATAATAAATCCAATTATTGTAAGACCTACAAAACAAGAAAGGGGGAAATATGAAATACTAGCTGGGCATAATAGGGCCAATGCAGCAAAACTAGCTGGACTAACAATGGTTCCTGCCATAATCAAGGAGCATATATCGGATGATGAAGCAAGATGGATTGTTACAGAGTCAAATCTTATGCAACGTTCTTTTAATGATATGAGTTATTCAGAGAGGGCTACCGTACTTTATGAACATCATGAAATGTTAAGATGCCAAGGAAGGAGAATGGACCTGCTTAAAGAAATTAATGAATTTTGTGGTGAAGATACTTCTGGCCAAATTGGCCAAAAGTTAGAGAGCAGAGAAAAGGTAGGAAAAGAATTTTGCTTAGCATCTAGGACAGTGAGTCGATATTTAAGAATATATAAGTTGGATGATAAGTTAAAACACTTATTAGATGAAGAGAAGATAGCTTTTACTGTTGCAGAAAACATATCTTATTTATCTTTATCTGCTCAACAACTACTTGCAGAAGTTATTGGAAAGCTTAAGATTAAAATTTCAAATAAGCAGGCGACAGAACTAAGAGAATTAGCTAATGAGAAAGAAATAACGATGGAGATTATAAGTGATATATTGTGTTCTAAAGAAAAGAAACATTCTAAAAAGACAATCAAGATAGAAGTAGAAGTATTTGAAAAATATTTTACGAAAGAAAGTAATGATGAAATAAGTGAAATTGTAGAAAAAGCTTTAGAAGAATATTACGCCAATAAAAGTGCATAACCTATACTATTGCCCAAGATTATAATAGACTCTTAAAAAAGTGAATAACAATGCCCCTAAATGCCTCATAATGCCGTTAGTTGCTAGTACAACTGTGCATTATGAGGCATTTTAGGGCATTTCAATATGAAATAAATACTAATATAGCATAAATTAATGATGAATTAATAATGAAGGATTGGAAAAATGATAAGCATAGTAGAGAATGGAAAAAATTAATTTAAAAGTGGTTATATGTGATTTCATCTTGCGTATAGTAAACTATCTTGAATATCAAGTAAAGAAATAGAAGAAAGCAGGAGAAATGATGAAATTACGTAAAGAAGAAATAAGAGTGCTTATAGCAGACTGGAGTTTAAGTTATATGAAAAACTTAAAAACAGAATTAGAGGCTAGGAGATTTAAGCAGATAGAACAATGTAATGATGGGGAAGCAGCAATAGCTCTTATAAATGAATTTGAACCACATATTGTAGTTGTAGATCAGGAGATAAAATATAGTGATGGCTTATCTATTCTACAATATATTGCAGAACAGAAATTAGAGATAGAAATAATCTTTACCTCATCTTGTACATCTGAAATTTTATTCCGTAAAGCTAATATGTTAGGAAGTAAATTTATTATCACAAAGCCAACCCAGGTAGAGCTCATTGCAGAGCGAATAGAAGATATTTATGAAATTATAGGATTTGATAAAGTAGAAGAGAAAGATATTGGAGAGTATTTTTCAGATGACGATTATGAACTTGAAGAAGACCCATTAATGCTTGTAGGTGAAATTGGGCTTGCAAATAATATTGGGCGTATTTTATTAGGGTTTGGCATAAGAGCTAATCTTAAAGGCTATAAATATTTAAAAACTGCCATATTGATGACAGTGATGAATCCAAATGTGACGAATACAATGACCAAAGAATTATATCCAATGCTAGCTCAAAAATATCATACTTCTAGTACAAGTATAGAAAAAGATATGCGACATGCAATAGAATTAGGATGGGCTAGTTCTCACAGTAAGTACAAAGAGTCCTATTTTGGAAGAGGTGTTATGCAAAATAGTGGGTGGAAGAAACCAAGCAATGGTCTCTTTATTGATACTGTAGCTGAGAAGATACGACATAATTTAAAAGGGCAGATTTCATTGATGAGTTTGTAAAAGAGGCTACCTTAATTATATAAAGCGAATTGAAAAATAGGTTCCTATAGTGTTATAGATTATAGGAACCTTTTAATTGTATTAATAAATAGGATTAATAATAACTAATACTTAATGGAAATTAATATAACGATATGTGCTAGTTAATCTTTAATTATAGAAAGGATAAATATGGTAATCCTAAAAATTATAATATCCTTGCAATAATTAAACAGTAGTTTATTTATCAAAATATTAAATGTTTAATCTGTGTAGTTGCCTGATTACCAAGGCATTTGTTTATGAAACAACAGA